>DFYN01000047.1 GCA_002383615.1 Anaerolineaceae bacterium UBA4081 | reverse complement strand
GGTGGAAAATCAGGAATACGTGATTGCCTCAACATCGGCGTCGGTCTGATCTAGCAAAATAATCATCTAAATAGAACTGGGGTGGGGCGGGACTGAGTCCCGCCCCTACACTTAATCCCAACGAGTGGGAAATGAGCAATCTTAGGGTTCCCTCGGCGTCCCCGCCGAGGGGATTTGTTTGTCTTAATCCCAACGAGTGGGAATTGAGCTTTCTTAGTAGGGTTCCCTCGGCGTCCTCGCCGAGGGGATCTGTTTGTCGTAATCCCAAGGTTGAAGGTGAAATAACCAACAATTCTATCGATGCTATAAGCATAGTATTACATCTTCACCCCTGAGGTTTGATGAGCATCTTGTAAGGGCGAGCCGGCAGTTCGCCCTAGGTTACATCTTTTAACAACATATAAGGAATGAAGATTCTTACTAGTGGTATTATTGACCTAAACATTATTCTCTTGTGTAAAATTCATTTCCTGATTATTGTATGAATTCCTACTCCCTCATCCTAGCCCTATCTGCCAGCCTCGGTTTATGGCTGGCAATTCGCCGTGTTCCCACCACGGACATCCCCCGCCGGATTGATGAAGGCTTCCTGCTGCTGGCTGCTGCACTGGTCGGCGCTCGCCTGGATTACACCTTACAACACCACGCCTATTATGCCCAGCACGTCGGTGAAGCCTTTGCCTTCTGGCAGGGTGGTTTGGGCTGGTTGGGGGCGGTCTTCGGTGGGGCACTTGCTTTAGCCGTGCTCACCGCATTCAAGCGGCGCTCGCTGGCAAAAGAGGCAGACCTCTTCCTGCCATTACTGCCCACCCTTGCCATAGGCGCATGGCTGGGGTGCTGGTCTGTGGGTACTGCGCCAGGCGCAGACAGCCTCATCCCACTGCAATTATTGGCAGCGGTGTCATTTATTGCCGGTTTCCTCACCCTCCCCAGGTTGCTCCCCCAGCCGGCGCCTGCCGGATTGTATGCTTCTGCCGCATTTGCTCTATTCGCTGTCCTGCAATTTGGTTTTGATTTTCGCCGCGTGGATTCCCGTCCACCCTTCCTGCATATGCCTGTCGACCGCTGGGGAGCGCTCTTTCTACTCATCTTCTCGCTCGGGGTGCTGGTATGGCGGGTATTGGCTTGGTGGCAAACACGACCAACAGACACGCACCAACATTAGACGAAGACAACATTTGACAGGCTGCTGCGAATACAGTAACCTCTAACAATCCATACATCAGGAGAGTGCCATGATTGACTTAACCATTGATACTTCCAAGGTTCGCAAGCACCTGGCGGACTTTATCCGCACCCAGGTCACCCAGGCGGGCTTCTCTAAGGTGCTGGTCGGTTTGTCCGGCGGGTTGGATTCCTCCCTGGCGTGCTACCTGGCAGTCGATGCAGTCGGTGTGCAGAACGTCGTGGGGCTGCGGATGCCTTACCGCACCTCTTCTACCGAGTCGCTGAACCACGCCCAATTGGTGATTGATGCCCTGGGCGTTCCATCTATGACGATTGACATCAGTCCGATTGCTGACGGTTTGATAGACCGCTTTCCAGAAATGGACGCCAAACGGCGCGGCAATATCATGGCGCGCTCGCGTATGATTGTGCTGTACGACCAATCCGCTGCCCTGGGCGGACTGGTATCCGGCACAGGCAACAAAACCGAAATCCTGCTGGGCTACTCCACCATGTGGGGGGATTCTGCCTGCGCGTTCAACCCCCTGGGGAACCTGTACAAAACGCAGGTGCGCCAACTGGCGCGTGCCATGGGTGTACCTGAGCCCATCCTTGCCAAACCGCCCTCAGCTGACCTGTGGGCAGGTCAAACCGACGAAGGCGAACTCGGGTTCACCTATGCTGAGGTAGACCAGTTGCTCTTTATGCTGGAAGACCAGCATGCGTCAATTGAAGCGTGTGTACAGGCTGGCTTTGCTGAGCCGTTTGTCAAAGCGGTGGTCAAACGGATTGAACGGAACCTCTTCAAACGCAGCTTACCTCCCATCGCATCCTTGCCTTAGAGATTTTTGAAACGCGAAGACGCTAAGGACGCAAAGAAGATAGGAGGATTTGTGGAGCAAGCCATAAATAAAATTGAAGATATTGCAAAATCTATCGTGGATTGTGCTTTTAAGGTTCATTCTACATTAGGTCCAGGACTGTTGGAATCTGTTTATCAAATATGCCTTACACACGACCTCCGTAAAAGAGGATATGCTGTGAGAATTGAAGTGCCTATGCCTGTCACATACGACGGCGTCTTCATAGAAACAGGATATAGAATTGATATGCTTGTTGAGGAATGCATTATTATTGAAAACAAGACAGTTGAAACAATCCTTCCAGTTCACCAGATGCAGCTTCTAACGTACTTACGGTTAAGTCAAAACAAACTGGGATTCCTCATTAATTGGCGGACTTCACTCATCAAGAACGGGATTCAAAGAATTGTTAATGGTCTTTAGTAAATCCTTCTTGGCGTTCTTCGCGTCTTTGCGTTTAGTATTTCTTTAAATCTTTGTGGTTAATTAAAAATGAAATTACCGCCTGCATTCAAACATCGTCGCTTCGTCCTGCTCTGGCTGGGATTGTTCATCTCCATCACCGGCTCCCAGATGCAACTCTGGTCGCTGTTCTGGCACATCTCCACCCTCAGCAAAGACCCCATTGCTGTTTCCGGCATTGGCGCAGCCCGCATCCTGCCAATCGTCATCTTTGCCCTCATCGGTGGCGTCGTCGCCGACCTGTACGACCGCCGCAAGGTGATGTTCCTGACCCAAACCAGCCTGGCTGCCATTGCCCTAGTGCTGGCAGCGCTCACCTTTTCTGGCACCATTCAGCTCTGGCATATCTACCTGCTGACCGCCCTGCAAGCCACCGCCATTTCTTTTGACCTGCCCGCCCGTCAGGCGATAATCCCCAACCTGATCAGTGATAAAGCCGACCTGCCCAGCGCTTTTTCAATGCAGTCCATTGCCTTTGACCTGGGCGCCATCATTGGTCCTGCCCTGTCCGGCATTGTCATTGCCTCGCTGGGACAAGCCTATACTTACGTCATCAACGCCGTATCATTTGGCGCAGTCCTGATTGCCCTGATCCTGATTGGCAAAGTGGAGCAGGAAATCAACCCACAGGCACGCGCACGCGGCGTCTGGCAACCGGACATGATTCGCGAGGGCATCCGCTTCATTTTCTCCAAACCCATCCTCGTCAGTACCATGCTGTTGGACTTCTTTGCCACCTTTTGGTCTTCCGCCAACACCCTGCTGCCGTATGTCGCCCAGAACGTCCTGCACGTGGGTGCGGTACAGTACGGCTGGTTGTCTGCCGG
>DFYN01000028.1 GCA_002383615.1 Anaerolineaceae bacterium UBA4081 | reverse complement strand
TTACCGCGATTGGAGAACTTCTGATTGCAGTCACAGGTGTAGGGGGGTCAATTAAGGTAACCCACCTGCCAATGTCATTCTGGACTGCCATCCGGCTGCATCACGGCGATCAATTGGCAATTACGGATGCTCAGGGGGCATGGTGCTATCTGGCAATTTCGGGTGGGGTGGATGTGCCTGAGGTAATGGGTTCGCGTTCCACCTGCCTGATGGCGCACTTTGGGGGCTTGGAAGGTAGGGCATTACAGTCAGGTGATGTCCTTCCTGTAGGATCAACCGATTCGGATTGGAGCAGGTTGGCAGGAGGTACGTGGAATCTAGAACGCACCCCCCAGTATTCACAAACTGCAAGAGTAGGTGTGTTGCCGGGTCCTCATTTTGAATGGCTTAGCACAGAATCAAGGCAATCATTGTTTGAATCTTCATTCAATATTGACCCTTCTTCAAATCGGATGGGTTACCGCCTGATGGGTGATAAATTAGTCACCCGGGTTAGCAACGAATTGTTGTCAGAAGGTGTGGTCGCCGGGACGATCCAGGTCCCCCAAAATGGACTGCCGATCATCTTGATGGCGGACCATCAAACGGTTGGAGGATATCCGGTGATTGGGATTGTGCCAATTGCAGATTTGCCAATCATTGCACAATGTCCACCGAATTGTGGAAGCGTCTCATTCTATCCATCGACAAATGAAGAAGCTATTAATCAATTAGAAATGCTGCACGGCTGGCTAAACGAGCCGTTGGAGGAAGACGAAATATGGTCATTGACTTGAATTGCGATCTGGGCGAAAGTTTTGGCGCTTATCGGATGGGTGAGGATGAAGCCATGATGACCCTGGTGACCTCTGTCAATATTGCCTGCGGCTTTCATGCAGGTGATCCGCAGGTGATGGCACAAACGGTTCATTTGGCTGCACTGGCAAGTGTAGCCATCGGCGCTCATCCCGGTTATCCTGATTTGCAGGGATTTGGCAGGCGCGACATGCAGATTGCGCCTCGCGAAGTGGAAGCGCTGATCGTTTATCAAGTTGGAGCGCTCATGGGGTTTTGCCGGGCTGAAGGCGTTAACCTCGTCCATGTAAAGCCTCATGGTGCCTTATACAACCAGGCGATGAAGAATAAAGAACTGGCGTCTGCAATTGTGAATGCAGTTGCTTGCTTGGACAAAAACCTTAAGATAGTCGGTTTGCCTGGCTCAGAATTGTTAATTGCTGCGGAAAAGGTTGGGATTCCGATCTTGGCGGAGGGCTTTCCTGATCGGGGCTATTCAGCTGACGGGACCCTCATGCCGCGCACCCTTCCTGGTGCCATAATCCATGAACCAGGTCAAATTGCTGAGCATGCCGTGGAATTGGCATCCAGAGGTATTGGCGTCAACCTTGGAGGGCAAACTGAGTTCCGTAGGGTTGACACCCTGTGTTTGCATGGAGACCACCCCAGAGCTCTGGAAAATGCAAAAGCTGTGCGAACCGCATTGGAGCGCGCAGGAATATTCATTAGGAAACCCGAATAATCCAAAGCCCGCCCGCAGGGAACTGCGGGCGGGAGGCTTTTCATGCAATTTTATCCAGGTCGGCAAGTTTTAAGTGAATTCGGATGACTCGACGACCTCGGGCGAGCAAAGCTTCCAGGTCACCTAACGCTTGCGCACGTTCCAATGTCCCAAAGGATAAGCCTTGACCAGGGATTTGCAAGTCAGATGTGGGATCGGCAGTAATCTGGATGAATACGCCACTATCCGGTCCCCCTTTGTGCAATTGTCCGGTGGAATGCAGGAAGCGGGGACCAAAACCAAGGGTTGTAGCACAGCCAGTTTTTTGGAGGAGTTTACGGCGAATGCGCTGTAAACGTTTTAGCATCATTGGGTTGCGTGGAAGGTATGCGTTCAGGGCAATATAGTCGCCTGGTCGGATACTGGCAAGGAAAGCAGAAACCACCGCAGTGAGGTCGCTGGATTTCTCTACACCTGAAAAATGACTGCCATAGACAGACACCGATCCACTACTCCAAATCGGAGAACCTTCTTCCAATTTACCGGTTTCCTGAAACGTGCGGATGTTTTGTTCAGTGCGGGTCTTGTTGTCTTGAACATCCGGCTGGTCAAACCCATTAACGCCAATGATGGCACAAGCAACAGCAGTGGCAAATTCGCACCGATAAAATTCGGCGCCTAATTGGATGGGTGAGGGCACCGCAAGCACAACCACCGGATGTCCTGCCCGCTGAAGTTGAATGACGCGTTTGTCTTGCTCTCCAGTGGAGCGAAGATAAACAAACCAACGGTCGCGGCTCAGGTTCCGGATGGGCGTGATGGGTTCAATATCAATGGGTATGATGCCCTTTCCCTTTTTCCCACTGGATTCCGCAATTAATTGTTCCATCCATGACCCAAAAGATGATAAGCCAGCATCGGTTAGGATGGTCATCTTGTCCTTGCCGTGCACCGCTGCTTCAGCCATCACTGCACCCAACACCAAGCCTGGATTGCGACCGGCAGGTATTTCAGGCTGGCATTCTCGCAGCATTTGTTCCGCAGATTCGATGAGGTTTGGCAGATCTATCCCTAATAATGCGGCGGGGACGATGCCAAAAGGTGTCAGGGCTGAATAGCGTCCGCCAACGGATGGGTCAGAGATGAATGTTTGCCGAAAGCCACGTTCATGGGCTGTTCTTTCGAGGGCGGTGCCGGGGTCAGTAATGGCGATAAAATGCCTGCCGGCTTTCTTGCCGAACTTTTTTTGTGCTTTTGCCCAGAAGAAACTTAAGAATGCGTTGACCTCGCTGGTGCTGCCGGATTTTGAAGACACAATGAAAAGCGTCTCCTCCATCGGAGCTAATCGCGCTACTGCCCTGACTTGAGCCGGGTCAGTTGAGTCAAGAATAGCCAGGTCAAGGGCACGATGCTCGCGGACTTTGCCAACGCCAAAGACCAGCCGATAGACTTCAGGCGCCAGCGATGAGCCGCCCATGCCGAGCAATATGACCTGTGTGTACCCTTCATCAACAACTTCTCTGGCAAGGGCTTCTGCATCGGCGATATATGCCTTTGCACTGGTGGGAGCATTCAACCAACCCAATCGGTGGCGGATTTCAGCTTGTTCCGCCGCGTCGCTGGTCCAAAGGCTGGAATCCAATTCAAATATCCGTTTAACTGTGTGGTTTGATTCAAGGGTAGAAACGCGCGAAGCCACAAAAGGTTGAAGAGAACCTAACGCGGAAACCATCTGCTTGCGGCGCACATTGATAGTTTGCAGCATGGCAGTGAATGCATCTGAAAAAGATTTAACGCCTTCATCTTCAAGTTCCTGAGTAACAGAACGCATCGAAATACCCAATGCCTCAATTGCATCCAGTTGTTGCTGTGCGTCGTCCAGGTGCTGTTCAAGGGTAAGATTCGCTTGACCATGGTCGCGGAATGCGTCGAGGGTAGTGGGTGGCACGGTATTGACTGTTTGAGGACCAATCAATTCTTCGATGTAAAGGACGTCTCGATAATCAGGGTTCTTGGTGCTCGTTGAAGCCCATAATGGACGCTGCACCTGCGCGCCGGCTTTTTGGAGCCTTTCAAATCGCTCGCTTGAGAATGTCTTTTTATACAGGGCATAGGCAAGGCGTGTATTTGCGATTGCGGCTTTACCCATCAACGCTAAGGCAGGCAAAGAGCCATTCGCTTTGAGTTTGGCGTCAACCTTGGTATCCACGCGGGACACGAAGAAAGAAGCGACACTCGCAATGCCTGCAAGAGGTTTCCCTGCTTTCAAACGGTCTTCAAGCCCGCTCAAGTAAGCATCCATCACTTCAGCATAGCGTTCAAGTGAAAAAATGAGCGTCACATTGACATTGATGCCTGCTGCAATCGCTTTTCGAATCGCTGGCAAACCTTCAGGGGTAGCAGGTATCTTAATCATCAAGTTAGGGCGATCCACCCAGGACCACAGGTGTTGGACGTCGCGGAAGGTTTTCCGGCTGTCATGCGCCAATTTAGGTGAGACCTCCAGGGAGACATAACCATCGCCGCCAGAGGTTTCTTCATACAGGGGTTTGAAAAGGTCAGCAGCAGAACGGACATCTTCCACGGCTAATTGCCAGAATATATCTTCGGTTTTCCATCCCGACCATGCCATCGGTTGCATGGCGCTGTCGTAGTCATTGGTTTTAGCAATGGCATTATGAAAAATGGAAGGATTGGAGGTGATACCGCGAATCTCTCCGCGGGAAATCATGTCAGCGAGTTGCCCATTGATCAGAAGGCGTCGCTCAATGTTGTCATACCAAATGGATTGCCCCAATTTGTGAAGCGCTGCAATTCGGTCCATGGATCAGCCTTCCTGTTCAAGTATTCGAATTTTGGAGACACGGCGACGGTGTCGTTCTTCGGTCGAAAACTCAGCGCCCAGGAACGCCAGGACGCAAGCACGGGCAACTTCAACGCCGATGACGCGCGCACCCAGGCTGAGGGTGTTCATATTGTCATGTTCAACACCCTGTGCAGCAGAATATGAGTCGTGGCAGACACAAGCATAGACTCCTTTTAGTTTATTTGCTGCGATGGCTGCGCCAATTCCTGAACCGCACAAGATGATAGCCCGATCCACCTCACTTTTTTGTAAAGCGCGGCAGGCTCGTTCAACCACATCCGGATAATCAACAGGCTCAGTACTGTCTGTGCCGAAATCGAAGACCTGATGACCGGCTGAATTGACGACTTCAGTAACTGCTGCTTTCAGCGGGAAACCGGCGTGGTCGCAGGCAATTGCAATTCGCATGATAGCCTCCTTAGCTCAACAGCTGATGAGCAGCTTGCATGATATGCTCGACAGTGATGCCAAATTTCTCATACAGGATTGGGGCAGGCGCGGAAGCCCCAAATTCGGACATCCCGATAAATAGACCTTTATCGCCAATCCATTGCTCCCAGCCCTGGCGGATGCCTGCTTCGACAGCGATTCGTTTGGTCAGGCTCGGCAGCAGTACTGAGTCGCGGTAGGTTTTATCTTGAGCGCTAAATAATTCCCAGGATGGGAATGAAACCAGTCGAACAGAAATGCCTTCAGCCGCTAATAACTCACCGGCTCGGGTGATGAGCGAGACCTCAGTTCCGCTTGCCATCAAGATGAGCTGCGGTTTCTTGCCGAGGTCAGCTAAAACATACGCGCCTTTTGACAGGTTATTTGCCGGGCTATAAACCGTCCGGTCAAGGGTTGGAATGGCTTGCCTGGAAAATATGAGCGTTGTTGGACCGTGCCGGTTAAGAATGGCAGTTCGCCAGGCTTCTGCAACTTCGTTGGCGTCTGCAGGACGAATAACCGTCAGGTTGGGGATGGCGCGCAGCGCTGCCAGGTGCTCCACCGGTTGATGGGTGGGACCATCTTCGCCTAAACCAATGGAATCGTGGGTGAAAACAAAAATGGTCGGTACATGGGAGAGGGCAGCCAAACGTAATGTGGGGCGCATGTAATCCGAAAACACCAGGAAGGTCGCGCCGAATGGGAGAATGCCGCCGTGCAGCGCCATGCCGTTTAGAATAGAGCCCATACCATGTTCGCGAACACCGTAATGGAAGTTGCGACCGGTGGGCGTGTCCTTTTGAAAGTCGCCCAGGTTTGTGAGATATGTTAATGTTGAAGGCGTCAGGTCGGCTGATCCCCCCAGAAGCTCTGGTAAATTTGGTGCCAGGCTGTTGAGCACTTTTCCAGAGGCAGCGCGGGTTGCCATTCCTTTGCTGTCGGGTGCGAAAGTGATGATGTCCTTATCCCAATCCTTTGGCAGCTTGCCATCGATCCGGCGAGTGAGTTCTGCATGCAGCTCAGGGGAGGTAGTTTGGTATGCAGCCATCTGCTGCTGCCAGTTGGATTCAGCCACTGCACCTTTGGGTAATGCCTGTCGGTAGAAGGATAGGACTTCCTCTGGGACAAAGAACGAAGGAGACTCCTGCCAACCCAGGGCGCGCTTGGCAGCCAACAATTCCTCTTCACCAGGAGGCTCACCATGCGCTTTAGCGGTATTCTGGCGGGTGGGAAGCCCGTAACCAATTTGGGTACGACAACAAATCAAGGAGGGTCGTAAGTCGTTTTTAGCAATCTTTATCGCTCGGTCAATTTCCTCTACATCATTACCATCTGCCACGTATTGCACATGCCAACCATATGCTTCAAACCGTTTTCCACGGTCCTCGGTAAAAGCCAGGTCAGTACTACCGTCAATCGAAATATGATTGTCATCATATAAGTAAATGAGCTTACCTAATTGCAGATGACCTGCCAGCGAGGCGGCTTCAGACGTTACGCCTTCCATAAGGTCGCCATCCGTCACTATGGCATATGTGTAATGGTTGATTATCTGATGTTCGGGTAGGTTGAATTTGGCAGCAAGATGCGTCTCTGCGATTGCCATGCCCACGCCATTAGCAAAGCCCTGTCCAAGGGGTCCAGTTGTCGTTTCTACACCAGGCGTCAGACCAACTTCAGGGTGCCCCGGCGTACGGCTGCCCCATTGCCTGAAGGATTTGAGTTCATCGAGGGAGAGGTCATACCCGGTCAGGTACAAGAGAGCATATAAGAGCATAGAGCCATGACCACCAGATAAAATNNGCCCCCATTGGGAGCCCTGGATGACCAGAATTGGCTTTCTGGACCCCATCGGCTGCCAGAAAACGAATTGCGTTGATGGCATCTTGTTCAAGTTTTGAGGGTGTCATGGGTAATCCCTTAATTTGATAGGTTGATTAATTGTACCATTGCGACGAGAGGTATTATCTCACTCTTCGACGCATTTTAAAAATGACACCCTGACCAATTGCAGGGTGTCATGTTGAATTCCGCGCGTTCTTACTGAAACCGTCGAAGGCGAAGGCTGTTGGTGACCACAAATACACTGGAGAATGCCATTGCGCCAGCTGCCAGCATGGGGTCCAGCATACCGAGCGCTGCGACTGGGATCAGGACGATATTGTAGATGAACGCCCAGAATAGGTTTTGTTTGATAGTCCTCAGGGTGTGGCGGGAAAGGGAGATCGCACGGGGAACACCCAGCAAATCGCCACTCATTAAGGTTACCGGCGCTGCTGCCATCGCGACGTCTGTTCCAGTACCAATGGCAATGCCCACATCTGATTGTGCCAGGGCAGGCGCATCATTGATGCCGTCCCCGACCATTGCCACACCTTTAGAGCCTGATTGGAGTCTTTGAATTTCCGCTGTTTTGCCTTCAGGAAGGACTTCGGCAATGACTTCATCGACACCCGCGATTTGACCAATTGCTTGCGCAGTTTGTAGGTTGTCGCCGGTTAGCATGATGACTTTCAATCCCATGCGTTGCAATTGTGAAACTGCCTGAGCAGAACTATCCTTGATGGTGTCCGCGACGGCAATCCAACCTGCAAATTTCT
>DFYN01000098.1:485-21187 GCA_002383615.1 Anaerolineaceae bacterium UBA4081 | reverse complement strand
AAGAACCTCAGCCAACTCTTGATCGGTAGACCTCTACAAACCGCTGATGCCCCAAATGAAACCATTGGAAAAGCGATCGGTTTGGCTGTGTTTGCATCTGACGCGCTATCATCTACCGCCTATGCTACCCAAGAAATAATGATGATCCTCGCAATTGCAGGTTCAGGTGCATTAAGTTTTGTCACACCTATTGCAATAGCCATCACCATCCTGATGGTGATTGTCACAATCAGCTACCAGCAAACCATCCATGCTTACCCTGGCGGCGGTGGAGCGTACATCGTTTCACGGGACAACCTGGGCGAATTGCCTGCCCAGGTTGCCGGAGCCGCCCTGTTGACGGATTACATATTAACTGTTGCCGTTTCGATTTCATCTGGCGTCGCGCAAATTACTTCCGCGTTTCCACAACTTTCTCACTATCGCGCCGCGATTGCCGTAGGTGCAGTATTCTTCATTATGTTGATTAACCTGCGAGGGGTTAAAGAATCCGGCAAAGCATTTGCTGTCCCGACCTACTTCTTTGTAACTATTATGGTTTTTACGGTTGGACTGGGTTTCATCCGGTTTTTCACTGGCTCTCTTGGAACTGTCCCAAATCCCCCTGAAAGTGAATTAGCATTGATTACGGGCGTTGTAACCCCATTCCTTCTGCTGCATGCATTTGCTAGTGGAACATCAGCCCTGACTGGAATCGAAGCCATTTCCAATGGAATCACCGCATTCAAAGAACCCCGCAGCAAGAACGCAGGCATAACACTTCTATGGATGACTGGAATTCTTGCTACTTTATTTCTTGGAATTTCATTCCTTGCCGGGCAAATTCACTCAGTACCATCAGAAAGCGAGACCGTAATTTCGCAGCTCGCACGCACAATTTATGGCGGACAAGGGGTCATTTACTATTCTGTAATAGCCGGAACCGCAGTCATCTTGATTATGGCTGCCAATACAGCGTTCGCCGATTTCCCGCGGTTAGGTGCGTTACAAGCAGGCGATGGCTTCTTGCCCAGGCAACTCACTTTCAGAGGAAGCCGTTTGGTTTATTCCTGGGGAATTGTCGCCCTCGCAAGCCTTGCATCAATACTTATATTACTCTTCAATGCCAGTGTAACGCGATTGATTCCTCTGTATGCAATTGGTGTCTTTCTATCTTTTACATTATCTCAGACAGGAATGGCGCGGCGATGGTGGAAATCCGGACACCTAAAAAAAGGCGCTGAACTAAAAGAGCAAGGCTCAACAATCAGGTATGACAAAAACTGGCGCATCAAAATCATCATCAATGCTTTTGGCGCAGTCTGTACATTCGTCGTCATGATTGTGTTTGCAGTGACAAAATTCCAAGATGGCGCATGGATCATCGTCATTCTCATTCCACTCCTGGTTGCATTCTTCTTTAAGATTCACCAACACTACAAGTCCCTGGCAAGAACACTGTCTCTTGAAAAATTTACGCCGACGATAACAATTACTGGGCACCGAGTCATTGTCCTGGTCTCCGGCGTTCATCGTGGAACCCTCGCAGCAATTGCTTATGCCCGTGCGATTTCTCCGGATGTGACCGCGGTTCACATTTCGATTGATCCAGTAGAATCGATGAAAGTTCGCGAAAAGTGGGAGATACACGGCGAAGGCGTGAGATTGGTCATACTAGACTCACCGTACAGATTATTAATTGAACCCCTCATGGATTATTTGCAGAAATTGCTCAGCATTCGTGGAAAGAACGAGATCATTACGGTTGTAGTTCCGCAATTTGTGCCGGCGCACTGGTGGGAAAATCTTCTTCATAATCAAACGGCATTGATGTTGCGGTTTGTCCTGCTCTTCAAACCGGGCATCGTCGTTACAGAAGTGCCTTATCAGGTTTAGGTTGCACAATTCTCCGGTAATCAGGCTGATAAGGTAAAGGGAGCAACTGCCCACATGCTGAACGTCACCGGAATTTGCAGATTCGCAAGGAAATTGATGTTGTCTGACAATTGACTTTTTATCGGGAATTGGCTACACTGTCCATATCAGTCAGCTGTCTGGCTGTATGACAACCCCACCTTTCCGGTATAGAGCCATGACCACTCTCTTAGTTCGAAATGCTACTTTACTCGTAACCATGGACGACCGCCGTCGGGAAATCCCCAATGGTGGTCTTTTCATTCGTGACGGCTTTATTGAGCAAGTTGGTTCCTCTTCCGACTTGCCCATTGAGGCGGATGAAATCCTTGACCTGAGCGGGCAACTCATCCTGCCGGGATTCATCAACACCCACCACCACTTCTACCAGACCCTTACCCGGGCGGTTCCGGCTGCGCAGAATGCCAACCTGTTCAACTGGCTAAAAACGCTTTATCCCATTTGGGCACGCCTGACCCCCGAAGATATCTACACCTCCACCCAAACCGCACTGGCAGAACTGGCGCTCTCGGGCTGCACTACCGCCTCAGACCACCTCTACCTGTTCCCCAATGGCTCACGATTGGATGACGAAATCGAGGCGGCGCAATCCATGGGACTGCGCATTCACGCCTCACGCGGCTCAATGAGCCTGGGCGAAAGTAAGGGCGGACTGCCCCCTGATAGTGTGGTGGATAGCGAAGAGAAAATCCTGGCTGATTCAGAACGACTTATCTTGAAATACCATGACCCCAAGCCCGGCGCAATGGTGCAAATTGTCCTGGCGCCCTGCTCGCCATTCAGCGTAACGAGCGAACTGATGCGCGAATCTGCCAAACTGGCGCGCAAGTACGGTGTGCACCTGCACACCCACCTGGCGGAAACGCAAGATGAAGAACAATTTTGCCTGGAAACAGTTGGTTATCGACCAGTGGATTACATGCAAGCGGTGGATTGGATTGGCGAGGATGTCTGGTTCGCTCATTCTGTCTGGGTCAACAAGGATGAGGTTCAACTCTATGCCAGGACCGGTTGCGGTGTTGCGCACTGCCCCTCCTCAAATATGCGCCTGGCATCCGGTATCGCGCCAGTTCGCGAATTCCTGGCTGCTGGCGTGAAGGTTGGTCTTGGCGTAGATGGCTCTGCCTCCAACGATTCATCTCATATGCTGGCAGAAGCCCGCCAGGCAATGCTGCTGGCAAGGCTGCGTGCTGGTATTGAAGGCGCATCCCTCTCCGGCGCCGGACCAGAAATTTTCACCGCCCGCCAGGCGCTGGAGCTGGCAACCCGTGGCGGCGCTGCAGTGCTGGGGCGCAAGGATTTGGGTTCTCTGGAAGTAGGAAAGTGCGCTGATTTTGTGTCGTTTGACCTGAACCAATTGGATTACGCTGGTGCGCTGCATGACCCGGTGGCGGCAGTTGTCTTCTGCGCTCCAACCCGGGTTTCATATAATATTGTTGGCGGTCGCATCATCATCCGTAAAGGCGAACTGTTGACCCTGGATGTGCCAAGTCACGTGGAAAAACACAATAAAGCCGCTAAACGGCTGATGAATAGGTAGTGAAAATGACACTATTAGATCTTGATAATCTTGAATTAACTACGATTGAAGACGCAGCAAGAATAGTCGGAAAATCCGTAGACAACATTCGTGATTACATTCAACGCGGTAGAATATCAAAATACAACCTTGAAGGGACAAGAATTGCTGTGGCAAAAAATGGTGAGCTCAGAATCTCACTATCTGAACTTCGCGCTTTTTTGCAGCTCATGTCCCGCGGGGACGAAAAACATTACTCTCCTGGATTAAATATTGAACTTGGCTTTTATGACCTTTCTGAAACTGAGCGAACTAAACATGTCCACCGCCTCCATCCGTACTTGGGGAAGTTTATACCTCAGCTTGTTGAATGGTTCCTAATAAGGTACTTTGCTGAAGATTCATTAATTCTTGACCCATTCATGGGTTCTGGTACAACATTGATTCAAGGTAACGAATTAGGGATTCATACAATAGGAATAGACGTATCTGAGTTCAATTGTTTGATATCGCGTGTCAAATCCACAAAATACGACTTGCCATTAGTAACTAGGGAAGTATTGGAAATTGAGCAAAGAGTCTCTACTTTTTCAAAATATTTAAATAAATCAACCCAAGTAAATCTCTCTCTGTTTCCTGAGGAGCGGATGGATGAACTCAAATCAAGTTTGCTTAAAGAATGTAACAGTGATTACTTGAGACAATGGTTCGCGCCAAATGCCTTGTTAGAGATGTTGTATTACAAACGATTAATTCCACTGTACCAGAATCAAGAACTTCTGCAAGTGCTTCTTTCACGTGCCGTTCGATCGTCACGCCTCATTCCACATTATGACTTAGCAACTCCAAAGGTGCCCTTACCTGTTGGAGTTAAATACTGGTGTAAAAAACACAACCGAAATTGCATCCCAATTGATAATTGCATCTCAAAAATCCACCAATATAGCAAGGATACTATAAGACGCATTACGCAATTTGATGGTTTACGTAAAGAAAAAACCATGCAAGTAATACAAGGGGATTCGAGGACAATTGACCTCACATATTACCTTAGTCTACCGCCATTAAACGGACGGCTCCTTGACGGAATTTTCACTTCACCACCTTATGTTGGGCAAATTGATTACCACGACCAACACACCTATGCTTATGAATTATTTGGATTTACCAGAGAAGACTCATTAGAAATTGGTCCTAAAAAGAAAGGTAAGTCAAGATCTGCCCAACAAAGCTATTCTGAGGGAATAATTGAAGTACTTAAGAACACTATGAAGTTCTTAAAACCAGCAGGTTTAGTATTCATTGTGGCAAATGATAAGTATGATTTATATCCCCATATTGCAGAAGAATCTGGATTGATTATTAAAGAGCGGTTCCAACGAGCAGTCACAAAGCGGACTGAACAAGGCGACTCACCTTATCAAGAAACAATTTTTATGATGGAAAAGGTCACTTAATTATGACGCTATCCTCTAATCAAGTAAATGAAATATCTTTACTACTTTTATCGAAACTACGAGAGAAACTATCAAGATACGATCCCGAAACGCAAAACATGCCATTTCACACCAGGTTGTTGGGAAAAGATAGAATGGCGGTTTTTTCATTTGTCCAATCGATTAACACTTCTCTTGGCACATCCATTTTTGAGCAGATAGGGGCAGTTATTGCCCGGCCAAATTTTAGAAGAGTAGAACATCAGTATTCAGGTTTAGGTCAACAGATTAGTGAGCAATCACTTATTGTTATTCAAAGGATATTAAACGAGTTAGAAACAGCATCAACCAAACCCAATAAAGACCAAGAAATTAAGTTGATATTTGAAGTCTCTTCAAATCCACCATTGGTCACAAAGAAACCAACAAGAGTTGACTTGTTCGTTGAAAGTAATGATGGGGCTGAATATTACTTTGATATAAAAACTGCAAAACCTAACATTGGTGACTTTAAGCAGTATAAAAGGAATTTATTAGAATGGATTGCTTTGAGAGGTACTGTTGCCTCACCGTCTGATATTCATACACTAATTGCAATTCCATACAATCCTTATGAGCCAGCACCTTATCAACGATGGACATTACAGGGATTATATGACTTGAAGAAAGAGGTGCTAGTGGCAGATGAATTTTGGGATTTCCTTGGTGGAAATGGAACATATTTAGAGTTACTTGATTTATTTGAAAAAGTCGGGATGACATTGAGACCTGAAATTGATTCTCGTTTTTCACAGCTTTAAATTGAGAGATTGGAATATCGACTTACCAAAATATGTTAATTCAACCCAGTATTTCGTGAAAAAATGTGCTTTATGAACAATCAATTCTTAATTAGTGATGTTCCCCAATGCGCTTTCTGTAATCCGTTAATGGATGAACTCGACCGAATTAATTCAGATTGCGCTCTTATTTTGAATACTGAAATTATTAAAGAGAAACCTTTCTCTACAAATTCAATGATGGAGTGCTTATGTCAGCTCCAAAAAAGACCAAATGGAATGGAGTTAAGATGTAACTTATATAGTTACAGCTACCGGATAACGTACGAATCAACTTCAAAAATTTTTGTCCTTTTAGCTTATGACGATAACCGATACGAAATACTTAGATTCTATAAAGAGTATCCTGAAGATATGATTCTGGATTGCGCAATCTATTTGCTTGAAGTTTCAGATTCTGAATGGTATATGACATCGACTTCAGAGGGTAAATGAAAAGCATAAGTGAAATCGATACACGTGAACTGGTGGATTGCGCCATGGGGCGCACACCCGCTGACCTGGTCATCCGCAACGGCAAGTGGGTGGCGGTGCAAACAGGAGAGATCATCCCGAACACCGATATTGCCGTCAAATCTGAGCGCATTGCTTTTGTCGGTCCGGATGCCAGCCATTGCATCGGAGCCGACACAGAAGTCATCGACGCTGCCGGGCATTTCCTCGTCCCGGGTCTGCTGGATGCCCACATGCACGTTGAATCAGGTATGCTGACCGTCACGGAGTTTGTGCGCGCGGTCATCCCACACGGCACTACCGGCATGTTTGCCGACCCGCACGAGATTGCCAACGTGTTTGGCTTGCGTGGTGTGCGACTCATGGTGGATGAAGCCGGGCAAATGCCCATTCATGTCTTCATCCAAATGCCCTCCTGCGTACCCTCCGCCCCCGGATTGGAAACACCTGGCGCTGTCATTGGACCAGCAGAAGTGGCAGAAGCTATGACCTGGCCGGGCATCATCGGTCTGGGCGAAATGATGAACTTTCCGGGTGTCTATAACGGCGACGACAAAGTCCACGCCGAAATGGCGGTCACCCGCCAGAGCGGCAAAGTCATTGGGGGGCATTACGCCTCACCAGACCTGGGCTTGCCCTTCCATGGTTACGCTGCCGGCGGACCACAGGACGACCACGAAGGCACCCGCATGGAGGATGCCATCGCCCGCGCCCGTCAGGGNNATGCGCGTCATGATGCGTTACGGCAGCGCCTGGCACGATATTGCCGAACAGGTACGCGCCATTACTGAACAGCACCTGGACCCCCGCATGTTCCTTTTATGCGCTGACGACATTCAAGCCGAAACGCTCATCAACCACGGTCATATGGACCGGGCAGTCCGTTTTGCCATATCGCAAGGCTTGGCTCCTATTACTGCCATTCAAATGGCGACCCTTAACACTGCTGAATATTTTGGCGTCAGTCGGGAGATGGGCAGCATTGCCCCCGGGCGCTATGCGGATATCTTGATTGTCAATGATCTGGTTGCCTTCACGATTGAGATGGTATTTGCTCGCGGGTCACTGGTCTCCATCAACAGCCATATCCAAGTAGATTTGCCGGAGATTACTTACCCTGACTGGGCGCTGCAATCTGTCCATTTGCCCCGCAAAATGACGGCGGATGATTTCCACTTATCCGTCACCAGCCAGAGCGGCGCTGAGACGGCGACTGCTCATGTGATTGGCATCATTGAGAATCAGGCTCCGACCCGTCATTTGGTGATGGATGTGCCTGTTTCGGATGGAGAAGTCCTGACAGACCCTGAACGTGATCTGGCAAAAATAGCCCTGATAGAACGCCATCGTCCAACGGGTCGCGTGATGGTTGGGCTGGTACAGGGTTTTGGCTTGCGGGATGCCTGTGCGGTGGCGACCACAATGGCGCATGACAGCCATCAAATGATAGTGGTGGGTACAGACGAAACGAATATGGCGCTGGCTGCCAACACCCTGGCAGAATGCGGCGGGGGGCAAGTGGTGGTGCTGCGCGGAGAAGTCATCGGCAAGGTTGAATTACCCATTGCAGGTCTCATATCCAATGAGCGCGCGGGCATTGTTGCCCAAAAAGCAGCCACCGTCCTGGAAGGCTTCAAAGCCTGCGGCTGCCGCCTCAACAATCCCAATATGCAGCTTTCTCTATTGGCTCTGGTGGTCATCCCAGAGTTGCGTATTTCCGATTTAGGTTTGGTCGATACCACTCATTTTAAGTTCATCCCAGTAGTTGAATAAGCAAAGGAATAAAATGATTGACTCGCACTCTCGTAACGAATTTATGCATCCTTTCCAGCGCTTGCAAGCCGACCTTGCCCGTTTAATTGAATCAACGCCTTCCGGCGAACAACTGCCTTCCGAACCCGAACTGGCAAAGCAACTGGGCGTCTCGCGCGCTACGCTACGTGAAGCCATGCGCGCTTTTGAAGGTCAAGGCTTGATTCGGCGGCGCCAGGGTGTTGGAACATTTGTGATGCGCCACACGCACGTCATCGAAGCCGGGTTGGAACAACTTGAATCCATTGAAACCACTGCCAGCCGGATTGGGCTTTCTGTCTTGATGGGTGACCTGGTGATTATCCCGGCTGTGGCTGATAAAGAATTGGCTGAACAGCTGGAATGTGAAGTGGGNNGTCAGTCGAGTTATCTATACCGATGAACGTCCTGTGGCATATCTGGTGGATATTCTGCCACAGGATGTGTTAACTGAGACCGAGTTGAAGGAAGGTTTCACAGGCAGCGTTCTGGATTTATTGCTCAAACGAGGTTCACCCGAATTAACCACCTCCCGCACAGAAATCCGGGCAACGGCTGCGACGCCAAAAGTTGCCCGCTCGCTGCAAATTCAACGCGGCGATACCCTGCTTAACTTCCATGCCACCCTGTACGACATCAACGACAAGGTCGTGGCATATTCAATTAGCTATTTCCTGCCCGGTTACTTCCGTTTCCAAATCAACCGCCGGGTTGGCAAGTAACCTCATCTTNNCGCCGGGTGGAGAGCCATCGGACTGAGATTATCCAGTTTCTGAAAGATATCATTGCTATTCCATCCATGGATTCGCAGATCGGACCCGTCGGTGAACGCATTGGCGCTGAAATGCGCAAGCTGGGCTTTGAAGAAGTCCGGTTTGATGTGATGGGGAATATCCTCGGGCGAATTGGCAGCGGTCCACGCGTGATGGTGTTTGATTCCCATATTGACACCGTAGGCATTGGCGACCCGGCTGAATGGACACATGACCCCTTCACAGGCAAAGAAGAGGACGGTATATTCTTCGGCAGAGGCGCTTGCGACGAAAAAGGTTCCACCCCCGGCATGGTCTACGGACTGGCAATTGCGCGAGATATGGGTCTGTTGGAAGGTTGGACGGTTTACTATTTTGGCAACATGGAAGAATGGTGTGACGGCATCGCCCCCAATTCCTTTGTCGATGTTGACCCAAAAGTCAAGCCGGATTTCGTCGTCATCGGTGAACCGACCAAAATGCAGGTCTACCGCGGACACAAAGGTCGCATTGAGCTAAAGGTGACCGCGAAAGGCAAGTCTGCCCATGCAGCCAGTAACCACATGGGTGACAATGCCATCTACACCCTGCTGCCGGTCATTGCGGGCATCCGCGACCTGGAACCAAAGCTAGGAGACCATCCTTTCCTGGGGCATGGCAAAATCACTGTCAGCGACCTGCATGTCCAAACCCCCTCCATCAATGCAGTTCCCGATGAGGCATTTATCTATATCGACAGGCGGCTGACCTTCGGCGAAACCCGCCAGGAGGCAATGGAGCAAGTTAAAGCCTTAATCCCGCCCGAGTTCAAAGATAAAATAAAGGTTGAAGAATTGTTTTATGACGAGCCCTCGTACACCGGCTTTAAATTCCCAGTGGATAAATACTTCCCACCCTGGGCGCTGGATGAAACCCACCCCCTGGTAACCGCCGGGCAAACTGTGCGTGAAGCCATGGGCTACCCGCACGCACCGTCCGGTAAGTGGGCTTTCAGCACCAATGGCACTTACTGGGCAGGTAAAGCAGGCATTCCCTGTATCGGCTTTGCGCCAGGGGATGAGGAAACCGCTCACACCGTTCTGGACAGTGTGCCGATAGATGATGTGGTGAAATCAACGGTCTTCTATGCACTGATGACCGTTGCCATGAATGGCTAATTTTCTGTGGAGCAGACATTATGCAAACTAATTTACGTGGACGTAATTTGATTGGCGACCTGGATTTCTCAAAAGAAGAAGTCGAAACCGTATTAGATATCGCCTGGGACCTCAAGCGTAAGCGCGCGCTGGGTGAGCCGCATGCTTATTTACGCGATAAGGTTCTGGCGATGTTGTTCTTCTTCTCAAGCACACGAACTCGCGCCTCGTTTGAAGCCGGCATGGCACAACTGGGTGGTCATGGCGCATTCATTGACTCACAAACCACTCAAATTCATCACGGTGACACCGCCAAAGAGATTGGTCAGATTTTTAGCCGCTATTTTGACGGCATTGCCATCCGTCAGTGCGACTGGCAGTTTGGAAACGCTTACATCAACGAAGTTGCCCACCATTCGCGTGTGCCAGTCCTGAACATGCAATGCGACGTGTACCACCCCTTCCAATGCCTGGCTGATTTGATGACCATCATGGAAAAGAAAGGTCGCGACTTGCGCCGTAAGAAAATCGTTGTGTCCTGGGCATATGCCGCTTCTTACCTGAAACCCATCTCGGTGCCGCAATCCCTCATTTTGCAAATGCCACGTTTCGGTATGGATGTGGTCTTATCGTACCCCAAGGAATTCATGCTCATGCCAGATATTGAAGCCGAGGCAAAAGCCCAGGCAAAACAGTGGGGCACTGGATTTGAAATCGTCCATGACATGGACGAAGGAATCAAAGACGCTGATGTAATCTATGCCAAATCCTGGGGTCCCTTACTCACCACCGCGGATAAAGATGCAGGTAAGATACTGCAGGATTCTTACAAGGATTGGATTATGGACGGACGGCGTCTGGCGCTTGCCAAGGAAGACGCCATCTATATGCACCCACTGCCGGCGGACAGGAACATTGAAGTCACTGACGAAGTTATTGATGGTCCACACTCGGTGGTTTACGACGAAGCAGAAAACCGTCTTCACGCACAAAAAGCCGTCATGGCTTTAACGATGAGTTAAATGTGTATAAAAATTGGAGATTGACCGAATGACTAAGAAAGGTATTGCAGTTGTAGCCGTAGGTGGTAACTCGCTCATTAAGAGCGCAGACCACAAAACCATTCCCGACCAGTATGCCGCCGCTGTTGAATCCATGCACCATATTGTCGACATGATTGAAGCTGGTTGGGAAGTCGTCATCACGCATGGAAATGGTCCACAGGTGGGTTTCATCCACCGCAGGTCAGAACTTGCAAGCCATGAATTGCACGAAGTGCCACTGGATTATTGCGGTGCGGATACACAGGGCGCTATCGGATATATGTTTGTCATGGCGCTCTATAATGAGTTCCGGCAGCGCGGTATGGATAAGCAAGCGGTTGCGCTTGTGACCCAAACAGTGGTCGATCGCAAGGATCCAGCCTTCGAACATCCCTCCAAGCCAATCGGCTCCTTCATGACCGAGACTGTTGCCAAAGAACGAGCAGCCAAAGAGGGTTGGGTAGTGGTAGAAGATGCTGGTCGTGGTTGGCGCCGAGTGGTTGCTTCCCCCAAACCGCTTAAGATTGTTGAAGCACGTGCCATCCGCACGCTCATTGACAACCACTTTGTCGTCGTTGGCGTTGGCGGTGGCGGTATCCCGGTCATTGAAACGGATACAGGCGACCTGAAGGGAGTCGAAGCAGTCATTGACAAAGATTTTGGNNGTGGAAAAAGTTGCCATTAACTACAACAAGCCCGGCGAAAAATGGTTGGATAAACTGACTGCTGCAGAAGCGCGCCAATTTATGGCGGATGGTCATTTTGCCAAAGGCAGCATGCTGCCCAAGGTGGAAGCCATCCTCAAATACCTGGATAACGGCGGCAAAGAAGCCCTGATCACGAATCCAGAAAATATTGGTCGTGCGCTGCGGGGTGAAACGGGTACGCGCATCGTTCCTTAACATCTTTAGCCGGCGCAACCTAATCCCCTGCACCGGTTGCCAAATAGGGTGAGAAAGGCGATAATCATCTTAAGGTTTCCTGCTTTTCTTACTTTTTATTCTCCGTTAATGTCTGTACAATTGATGTTGTACTGGCATGGATGGGGGATGGATTCCAGCGGCGAAACGAAGTTTACCTTATAGGAGGTGCCTCGTAGTCAACAGGATATTTGCGTAAAGTGTAACTACTGTCAAATCCAAACCGTTCAATCGTTCAGGAGGAGAAAGATGCAAAAACGTTTATGGCTGATCGTAAGCCTACTGGTCATCGCCACAATGGCGTTGACTGCCTGCACCACCCCAGCTACCCCCACAGCAACCGAAGCCCCTGTGGATGAGACTTTAACTTTTGGTATGCTGTTGGTTGGTCCTTATAATGACCACGGTTACAGCGAAGCGCACTTCGTTGGTGGTCAATATGTGGAAGCGAATGTTCCCAACACCAAGATGGTGTATGTGGACAAGGTCAACAGCGCTGACCGCCCTGGTACCACACCTGCTCAATTGGCTGAAGAATTGGTTGCCAAAGGCGCTACAGTCGTCATCTTCAACTCAGATGACATGAAAGACAGCGCGCACGAGTTTGCCAAAGCCCATCCCGATATCATTACCATTCATGCTTCCGGCGATGGCGCCTGGAAAGATGGCAAAGATTATCAGAATATTCCCAACCTATCCAATGTGATGGGTCGCATGGAATACGGCAAAATGATGGCAGGCTGTGCAGCCGCCCTGACGACCAAGACAGGTCAAATTGGTTACCTCGGACCCTTAATCAATGACGAAACTCGCCGCCTGGCTTCCTCGGCTTACCTTGGTGCAAAGTACTGCTGGGCTAAGGCTGGCAATGACCCGGCTGCATTGAAGTTTAAAGTCACCTGGATTGGTTTCTGGTTCAACATCCCGGGTGTCACCTCTGACCCCACCCAGGTTGCAGATGACTTCTACAATAGCGGATTTGATGTAGTCATTTCCGGTATTGATACCACCGAAGGTCTGATTGAAGCCGGCAAGATGAAAGCCGCTGGCAAGGAAGTCTGGGCAATCCCCTACGACTATGAAAAAGCCTGCCAGGAAGGCGCAGATGTCTGCCTGGGCGTCCCCTATTTCAACTGGGGTCCTGCCTATGCGAAATACATCAAAGCCATCCAGGCTGGTACATTCACAACCGGATGGGAATGGCTGGGTCCAGATTGGACCAATATCAACAACCCTGACACCTCTATGGTCGGCTTTGATAAGGGCGCAGCCCTATCTGCTGATGCCAGCACAGCATTGGATAGTTTCATCGCTGAACTGGCGGGTGGCTTGAACCTGTGGACTGGACCCATCAACCTGCAAGATGGCACACCATTGTTGGCTGATGGCGTTGTCGCCTCTGATCTTGAGGTCTGGTACCTGCCCCAATTACTGGAAGGCATGGAAGGTCAATCTGTCTCCCAGTAAGTTTCACCTAAACTCAGGGGAAGGCGAACTCTCGCCTTCCCCTGCCTTATCTCCCTGGCGGTGTTATTTATGAAAGTTGAACTACAGCAAATCGATAAACACTTTGGTTCCGTGCACGCCAACGACCATATCACCATGACCATCCCTGCGGGCACCATCCAAGGAATCCTCGGTGAAAATGGGGCAGGTAAAAGCACCTTGATGAAAATCCTGTCGGGATTCATCCAGGCGGATTCAGGGGTGATCAAGCTAGACGGTAAGAAAGTGGTCATCCACACACCGGACCAGGCAATTCATCACGGCATCGGCATGCTGCATCAGGATCCACTGGACTTTCCGCCTATGCGGGTGGTCGACAACCTGGTTGTTGGCTCACCGGGCGGATTGGTTCCGAACAAAAAAGAAGCGATTGCTGCACTCAAAAAATTACAGGAACGCTTTGGCTTTCAAATTGACCCGGACGCTTATGTTGAAACTCTCACTGTGGGTGAACGCCAACAACTTGAAATCTTACGATTGCTCTGGTTGGGTGCCCGTGTCCTCATTCTGGATGAGCCCACGACTGGTATTAGCGCCAGCCAACGGCTGAAATTGTTCGATACGCTGCGCAAATTAGCCGCCGACGGCATGACCGTCATTTTTGTTTCCCATAAATTGGAAGAAGTAGAAGTCCTGTGTCACCGTATCGCCGTGTTTCAACGCGGTCGGATGGTCGGCGAGGCTAAACCTCCCTATGTGACCACAAAACTGGTTGAAATGATGTTTGGCAAAGCCATCACCCTGGATGAGCGTGCACCATGTGCGACCTGTGACCCAGTGTTAAAAGTGGAACACCTTGAAGTTGAAGATACTCGGCTGCACATCTGTGATATCAATCTGGAAGTATGCCGTGGTGAAGTGATCGGGCTGGCAGGCATGGAAGGCTCAGGGCAGCGCATGTTCCTGCGCACCCTGGCAGGTCTTACCCGCCCGGTTGGCGGAAAAGTAATTGTTCATGACAAAACCTTGACTGGAAAGACCTACGCTTCCTTCCGAAAAGCAGGTGTCACATATGTTCCGGCATCCCGCTTGGAGGAAGGTCTTATATCAGGTCTATCGCTCACGGAGCATTTTATCCTTGCGCGTGAGCAAAAAGGATTCATCATCAATCGCGATGCAGCGGTGAAGGAGACTGAAGAAAACATCGACCAATTCTTCATCCGCGGTAAACCCGAAACCCATGTGGAAGCCCTTTCTGGCGGTAACCAACAACGCGCCCTTCTTGCACTGCAACGGCAGGACGTGGACGTCCTGCTGATTGAACACCCCACCCGTGGTCTGGACATTGAATCCTCCATTTGGATTTGGAGTAAGCTCAAAGCCCGCTGCCAGTTGGGAGCGACTATTGTATTTATCTCTTCCGACCTGGAAGAACTGCTTCACTACAGCGACCGTATCCTTGTTTTCTTTGGCGGTAAGGTGAGCGAACCGCTGGATGCAGGCACGACCACAGTTGATCAGCTCGGACAGCTGATTGGCGGTCTCGGAATGAAATCTTAATTGGAGCAATGGGATGCCGAAAACTTC
Organism: Anaerolineaceae bacterium UBA4081; assembly: GCA_002383615.1. Lineage (GTDB taxonomy): Bacteria > Chloroflexota > Anaerolineae > Anaerolineales > Anaerolineaceae > UBA4081. The sequence goes on along the minus strand of DFYN01000098.1, from coordinate 6,351 downwards.
TTCCCGCTGGCTTGGTCTTTTATTTCAAGTAGGTGCCGTCCTTCTGGCACTGTTGTTCACCTCCATCATCCTCTTACTGGTGGGCGCAAAACCCTTTCAAGCCTATGAGCGGATTATATATGGCGCTTTCAGCGACATGGGGCACATTTCGGATGTCCTGGTTGTCTGGGTACCGCTCGTATTGGTATCTGCCGGTCTGCTCATCACCTATTCGACCGGTTTATGGAACATTGGTATTGAAGGTCAAATTGCCCTCGGCGCAATCTTTACCGTCTGGGCAATGCGCTTGTTGCAGGATAGCAGCATACCGCCGGTCTTGATTATCTTGGTTGGATTCCTGGCGGGTATGTTAGGTGGCGCTCTGTGGGCAGCCCTGGCGGGCGCCTTGCGGGTTTTCGGCGGTGTTAATGAAATTTTCGGTGGTTTGGGACTTAATTTTGTCTCTACCGCTTTGACCATTTGGCTGATATTTGGTCCCTGGAAACGTCCCGGGGTGGGTTCAATGAGCGGCACTGTTCCATTTGACACTTCCCTTTGGCTGCCAATGGTGGGCGGCTCGCGCCTCAGCCTGTGGTCTCTGGGATTGGGTATCCTGGGTATTGTGGTTGTATATTTCATTTTGCAGGGCACATACTTTGGCTTGCGTCTAAAAGCGGTTGGGAAAAACCCACGTGCAGCTTTCTTGATGGGAATTCCAACCTCAAGTTATATGATGCTGGCATTCATCCTGTGTGGTGTATTCGCTGGTTTGGCAGGTGCGGTACAGGTGACAGGTGTTTATCACCGCCTCATTCCTTCCATCTCATCTGGTTATGGGTTCCTGGGCATGTTGGTGGCGATGTTGGTCAATTATCAGGCAATCGGAGCGCCTTTTGTCGCCTTTTTGTTTGCTGCCCTCAATATTGGTTCTATTCAATTGCCTATTGACCTCAAACTGGATTCAACCCTCTCGGGAGTATTGCAGGGTGCGTTGGTCTTGTTTGTCTTACTCATGGACGGCGTCCGCCGTCGTGTATTGCACAAGAAGTAGGAGAAGCTGCATGGATAATAACATTCTGGTTGGTTTGGCAGGTGTACTGGCAGCAGCGGCTCCAGTGGTCTTTGCGGCTATCGGCGAAACGTTCACAGAACGGGCTGGCATCATCAATTTGTCCGTGAACGGAACCATCCTTTTATCTGCGATGGCAGGCTTTGCTACATCTTTAGTGACCAACAACCTCATCTTGGGTTTCTTAGTCGGCGCAATTATTGGCGCGTTGGTAGCCCTGCTCGTCGCTTTTTCCAGCATCACCCTCAAGCAATCCCAGGTGGCAGTTGGATTTGTGCTGACATTGATGACCCGCGATTTAGCCTATTTTCTGGGTAATTCCTTCATGGGTCAGGCTGGACCGCGCATACCGCCATTGAATATTCCGCTCTTACAGGATATCCCCATTTTAGGAACGCTGTTCTTCAAGCAGGATATCATCGTTTACACCAGTTTCATCCTGATTGTAGTTTCCCAATGGTGGATATTCTCCACACGGCAAGGTCTGCTCTTGCAGGGCATCGGCGAACGACCAGCAGCAGCGTTTGTACGCGGCGCTAATGTCAACAAATTACGCTATCTCTATACAATGCTGGGTGGCGCATTGGTTGGTCTGGCAGGACCTATGTTTTCCCTGAGTGTCAAAGCCGGTTGGAAAGGTACTATCAGCGGTTTGGATGGCATTGGATGGATTGCCCTGGCGATCACAATTTTTGGCGGTTGGAACCCAGTCCGGGTTGCCTTAGGTGCGTACTTGTTTGCCCTGCTCCAATGGCTGGGGTTGGTCTTGCAGCCCAGCCTGCCGAATATACCCTCCCAGGTGCTTCAAGTTGCACCATTCCCTCTCATGATCTTGACCCTCCTTCTCGTCAATATCGGCAACGCCGAATGGGTGGAGCGGTGGTTGGCGGGTATGCCAGCACCTTTGCGCAGGGTGGTTGCGAAAGTCCTAAGGGCTATGCGTACTTCTCCGCCTGCCTCGCTAGGTGTACCATTTGAAAACGAGTAACACGGTAAAATGGCTCATTTTTTAGGCTATCGCTGCTCACTGTGCGGCGGGGAATTCAGCCCCGCCGATGCAGTTTATACCTGTCCACACTGCCAGGGCAACCTGGATGTTGTGCTGGATATTGAGACCCTGCGCCAGAAATTTAGCCCAGACGATATCTTCTCACGTACAGATGCTTCCTTGTGGCGTTATTTGCCTCTCCTGCCGGTTGGTGCCCCGGCTGGTTCAGGCACGCCCTTACATAACGCAGGCTGGACACCCCTCTTTGCACCTCCCCACCTGATGGACCTGACGGGTCTGCGTCAATTGTGGGTGAAAGATGACGGCAGGAATCCGACCGCATCCTTCAAAGACCGCGCCAGCGCAGTGGTCGTAACACGTGCACTGGAATTGAATGCAGAAGTTGTGGTAACCGCCTCCACCGGAAATGCAGGCGCTGCCCTGGCAGGTATGGCGGCTGCGGTAGGTAAAAAAGCCATCATATTTGCACCCCGAACTGCACCACCGGCAAAAATTGCTCAACTCCTCATCTTTGGCGCCCAAGTCATCCTGGTTGACGGCAGTTATGATGACGCTTTTGACCTGACCGTGGAAGCTTCCAGGGAATTTGGTTGGTATTGCCGGAATACAGGCTTCAACCCCTTCACTGCTGAGGGTAAGAAAACGGCAGCCTTTGAAATTTGGGAAACCTTGTTGCACACCAAACCCTTAAACCGTCCTTTGAGCATAATTGTCTCGGTCGGAGACGGCAATATTATTTCTGGTATTCACAAAGGTTTTCGAGATTTGGCTGCGCTGGGTTGGCTGGAAGCAATGCCGCGCATTTTTGGCGTACAGGCACAAGGCTCTGCGGCAGTTGCAAATGCCTGGCGAACCGGGAAAGAGCGCATTATTCCCGTAAAGGCAGACACGCTGGCGGATTCAATATCCGTCGACCTGCCCAGGGACGGTATCCGCGCCATTCGCGCAGTGCAAGAAACAGGTGGCGCTTATATTGTTGTCAGTGACGCTGAAATCCTGGCAGGCATTGCTGACCTGGGCTCTGCTGGTATCTTTGCCGAACCTGCAGGAGCTGCTGCCTGGGCTGGTCTTCGTAAAGCTCTCCATACAGGTATTATTACTGAGGAAGACCCTGTATTGGTATTAAACACTGGCAACGGCTTGAAGGATGTCCACGCAGCCATGCAGGCTGTTGAGCCCGCACCGATCATTGACCCCACCATGGCTGCCCTAAAAAGCTATTTATCCATCAAGCGATAAAGACAGGAGTGAGTGCACAATATGAAACCAACTTATTCAATCATTGCACCTGTGTATAACGAGAAAGACTGCCTGGATGCGCTTTATGCGCGTGTCAAAGAAGTCATGGATACCACAGGTGAACCCTGGGAGCTGATTATTGTGGATGACGGCTCCCATGATGGCTCTACTGAGATTATTCGCAAGTTGGGTGAAACGGACCCCAGGGTTCGTCCAGTTATTTTTGCGCGTAATTTTGGGCATCAAATCGCTGTCACAGCAGGCTTGGATTATTCTCGCGGTGATGCAGTCGTTATCATTGACGCAGACCTGCAAGACCCTCCGGAAGTCATCCTGGACTTGATTGCCAAGTGGCATGAAGGGTTTGAAGTGGTTTACGCAGTCCGCTCCGAACGTGAGGGCGAATCCTGGTTTAAAGTGACTACCGCCTCAATATTCTACCGCCTGATATACCGTATCACAGACGTGAAAATTCCACTAGACACCGGTGATTTCCGCTTGATTGACCGCAAGGTGGTCAACGTCATGAACACCATGCGGGAACGGCACCGCTTCCTGAGGGGTATGGGCGCCTGGGTCGGTTTTAGGCAGATTGGCGTGCCCTACAAGCGCGCCGCCCGAATGGCAGGTGAGACAAAATATCCGTTCAAGAAAATGCTGCTGCTGGCGCTTAATGCCATCACCAGTTTTTCTTATGTCCCTTTACAGATTGCCACCTTTTTTGGATTTATTTCCGCCGGTGTGGCTATTCTGGCAATTCCGGTGGTCATCATCATGCGAGCTAATGGTTCTCAGGCATTTTTTGGTCAAGCATCAACCCTGATTGCCGTCCTTTTCCTGGGGGGAGTGCAGTTGTTATCCCTGGGCATCGTTGGTGAGTATATTGGTCGCATTTATGATGAAGTCAAAGGACGCCCGCTGTATATCGTCAGCCAGGCGCCGGATGACAAAGAATAATTTAAGGAGTTCCTGATCATGGCAAAAATTGATTTATCTATCCACCCCGATCGTCTGGAGCGCACAATTACCCGGGCGCGTGAACGCAATATCATCATCCCTACCATCGCCCAGATGAAGGACCCTACGCTGATCCCTGCTCCTATCCAACAAGAGTTAGGAAGCATTGGCTTATGGGACGTGAACCCACGCAACTTATTTCGCATCACATGGAAGAATCAACCTGTTGCAACGGGGGGTGGATTTGGTGGGGTTAACTACCTGGAATTACCCTCCAGCCTGACCGGCACTAAGGCTCGAATTGTGGTCATTGTCGGTAAATGGTTCCCCACTGGAGCGCATAAAGTCGGCGCAGCCTTTGGCTGTCTGGCACCCCGCTTGGTGACCGGGCAATTTGACCCCACCACTCAGAAAGCAGTCTGGCCATCGACTGGCAATTACTGCCGGGGCGGTGCGTATGACTCAGCCTTGCTTGCCTGTGAATCCATCGCCATCTTGCCAGCAGAAATGAGCCGCGAACGCTTTGAATGGCTGGAGAAGATTGCGAGTGAAGTCATTGCCACGCCTGGCTCAGAATCCAATGTTAAAGAAATCTTTGACAAGTGTTGGGAATTGCGCAACTCAGGTCAGGACTTGATGATATTTAACCAGTTTGAGGAATTTGGCAATTACCTCTGGCACTATGAAGTGACCGGGCACGCAATGGCAGAAGTCCTATCAGCCGTTCTTCGTCCAGGTGATTCCTTTCGTGGCGCAGCCTACACGACGGGTTCCGCCGGAACAATTGCAAGCGGGGATTATTTGAAACAACTCTACCCTTATAGCAAAATTATCGGCAGTGAAGCCCTGCAATGCCCCACCCTGCTTCAAAACGGTTTTGGCGCCCACCGCATCGAAGGCATTGGCGACAAACATGTGCCCTGGATCCATAATGTGCGCAATATGGATATGGTCATGGCAATTGATGACGCCGCGGTCGTAGCCCTCAGCCGNNGTAGAACAGTTGGATTTGATTGGTTTGTCCGGGATCGCCAATATCCTTTCAGCCATCAAGTTCGCCAAATACTATGAGTTAGGTGAAACCGATGTGGTGATGACCGTTTTGACGGATTCAATGGAACTGTACTCCAGCCGAATCAAGGAATACCGCGAGCAATATGGTCCATTTGAAGAGGCAGATGCAGCCGAAGCCTTTGGACGCTACCTGCTTGGAACCACAACAGACCATCTTGAGGAGTTGACCTACGAAAGCCGTAAACGTATCCACAACTTGAAGTACTACACCTGGGTTGAACAACAAGGTCGCACTTATGATGAAATCCAGGCGCAATGGTATGACCCAAATTACTGGACGGATATCCAATCCCAGGCTGCGGAAATTGACACCCTGATTAGCAACTTTAACGACCGCGTGGGGTTACTCAAATAGGCGTTTACAGGTGCATGGAAATGTGCCTGTAATCATTTACACTTATGACCTTCCCACCACCCTCCGCCCTCATCCTTGTGGCTGTTGTCCCCCAGCCGCGCGACCTGGAAATCGCACGCGTTTTGGGTTGGTACCGTATCCCCCTCAGGCGCGCACCCAAGGTTGTGGATGTGGATTATCTGGC
>DFYN01000098.1:0-425 GCA_002383615.1 Anaerolineaceae bacterium UBA4081 | reverse complement strand
TAGAACTCCCTCAACCCATTGCAGCAGGTGAATGGAAACGCATCACTTTCCTGTACACCACAGGCAGTTTGTTAACCCAGGCACATGCTTTGCGTGACCTGGTTGTGCAGTCCGAAGAACGAGCGTTGCTTTGGACAAACCTTCGAGAACGTGCGTTAAGTGCTGGCAGTTATCAAGCGCCCGAATTACCTGAAGAAGCGCTCGAACCTGCCTTATTGGCGCTCCTGGGCGGTTGGGACAATCTGTCTGAACTGCCTGTTGATACCCACCTCGATTGATTCTGTTAAATACTAAGGAGAAATATGGACGAAATCGTTCCCAATCCTGCTTCAGTGCCTTCAGCTTCAGCAGGTAGTGAGAAAAACGAACTCAGCAGCAATGAACAACATGAAAGTCCCCTGGAGCACAAACGCTCCATCAGCGCC
>DFYN01000027.1:2929-3234 GCA_002383615.1 Anaerolineaceae bacterium UBA4081 | reverse complement strand
ATGCTGGTGATTATTGGTCTATTCATTCTTGTGGAGGCGGTCATTGTCAGTTTTGTTGTTCCCAGCGTACCGGGTGTAAGCTTGTTTGCCACACCAACCGTTAGTCTTGTGGATACATCGGTGGCGGGAACACCGCTCCAGTTGGGGTTGACAGTGGAACCTACATCCCTTGCAACTCCTCAAAGTGGTGTTCCACTGATGAGTGCAGGTTGTGTGAAAGATCAGATTGAGTGGACATATCCGGTGATGGGTGATGAACTGAGCGGTACGGTGGAATTAGAGGGAACGGTAAACATCATTGGTCT
>DFYN01000027.1:0-2869 GCA_002383615.1 Anaerolineaceae bacterium UBA4081 | reverse complement strand
CCCCGTGCGTTATCCAGGTGCGGGTAGTGGCTAAACAATAATAGAGGATTGATTATGCCCGAAATAGAAATCCGTTCTGCAACAGCAACTGATATCCCCGGGCTGGTTCAAATGGAACATACCAGCCTGACCACGCATGTCTGGCAGATGGAACGATTGCAGGAAGAGGGGACCTTGCAAACTATATTCCGCGAAGTGAGGCTTCCAAGACCTGTCCGGTTGGTATATCCCAGACCTATCTCAAAATTGGCAGATAACTGGCAGGTGATGTCTATTGTCCTGATTGCTGTCTATCAATCGAATTGCATTGGTTATCTGACGGTATCCGACAAAAACCTACCCAACTGCGGCTGGATTTATGACCTGGTTGTGACCGAATCGATGCGCCGGAAGGGGATTGCATCTGCCCTGGTTCTTGCTGGGCAGGATTGGGCAAGCCGAAATGGACTAAAGCGGGTTGTCATGGAAATGCAATCCAAAAACTTCCCTGCCATTCGTTTAGCACAAAAATTGGGATATGAGTTTTGTGGGTACAATGACCATTATTATGCAAACCAAGACCTGGGTTTATTTTTTGGGAAATTCCTGAAGTAGATTTGGAGCATTATTCGGATGGAAATCACCTGGCAAGCAGGTGTTATCGCTTTACTGATAACAGTTAACCAAATCCTGACCGCAGGCATCGCTATTACGGGGTTTGCGCTGCTCTTATACGCCCTTACGTTTAATTTACGAGATAGGGTGGCGCGCTCTTTTGCGCTCATATTGATCTGTGTGGTGGTGGTTTTTTCTGCTGATGCGCTGGGCAGTTCTGCAGTCGAGCCATGGGAAATTGACTTTTGGCTGCGTGTTCAATGGGTGGGGATTGTCTTACTTCCAGCAACATATTTACATTTTTCGGAAGCCTTGTTGGCAACTACAGGTCAGCCAAGCCCATGGCGTCGCAGATTATTAATCCCTGCCGGTTATGTCATCTCTTTAGGTTTCATCGCTTCCATTCCATACGGTTTGCTAGGCAAGCTAGTCCTGGACCAACCCCCCGCGCCGCACCTTGAACCCACGCTCCTTACGGATATATTTACCGTATTCTATTTAGTTGTAATGGTGATTAGCTGGGTGAATTTTGTGAGGGCATACCGGCGAACATTGACGCGAACCAGTCAGCGGCGCATGTCCTACCTGATCGCAGGTGCAATTGCGCCAGCAGCTGGCTCTTTCCCATTCTTGTTGTTTGGTTCAGCTTTTGCATCCGCTTACACCATGTTATTCTGGGTGGTGGCTTTGCTTGCAAACCTGACTGTCAGCGTGTTGCTGGTTGTCATGGCTTATGCAGTTGCTTTTTTTGGTGTTGGGTGGTCAGACCGCATGGTTCGCAGCCGGATGCTCAAGTGGTTAATGCGGGGACCATTTACTGCCAGCCTGGCTTTGGGTTTGTCCACGATTGTGCGACGTGCCGGTGAAGCATTTGGTGTTTCATATTCACCTTTGGTCACAATTACGATGGTAGTGACCGTGTTGATTACGGAGTACGCCATTACACTTTTAGCGCCTTTTGTCGAACGATGGATAGTCAGCGGAAATGACCGGCAAGAGATATCCAAATTGCAGAAATTGGAAGATCGTCTATTAACTCGCAACGACCTGCGCCAATTCCTTGAAATGCTGCTTGCCGCTATCGGGGACCGGTTAAGGTTGGATGGTGCGGCTGCGCTTGCCCTTGAACCGACGGGGTTACAAACTGTCAGCAGCGTAGGTAAAATTGAAGCAATAGAGTCCACCCTGCCTGATATTGCGCAGTCGCTGATACAAGTCCCCCTGCCAGCTTCTTTTCGGGTGGGAAATTATATTATCGTTCCATTGGAAAATGGGGCTGATTCTAGCGAACCAGAGTTGGTCGGCGTGATTGTCATGGCGGGGGTTCCAAATGATATAACCTCCCTGGCGGATGAATCCTATGACAGCATTGACTTGCTCCTGCATCGCTCAGCCCTGGCATTACGCGACCGGAGGACGCAAGAGCAAGTGTTTAAGTCGCTTGATTCCCTCTCACCTCAGGCGGAATTTATCCAGCAATTAAGGATTGCTGGTCGTTTTGATCCAACGCGGGTGGTTGCCGGCACGTCTCCAGCAGATATTGAGCAATTTGCCCAGTGGGTGCGTGATGCGCTGACTCATTATTGGGGTGGTCCACGCCTGACTGAAAGCCCATTGCTGCAATTAAAGGTTATTCAGGACAGTTCATCTTATAAAGAAGGTAACCCTGCCAATGCTCTTCGTACGGTCTTAAAGGATGTCATTGACATGCTAAAACCAGACGGGGAGCGCAAATTCACTTCTGAATGGCTGTTGTATAATATTCTGGTGATGAAATTTCTGGAAGGCAAGAAGGTGCGTGAGATTGCCACTCGTTTGGCAGTATCTGAAGCAGATCTTTACCGGAAACAAAGGATTGCCATTGAAGCAATTGCAAGGCATTTGCTGGATATGGAGAATAGCGCCTGGCATCGACCAAGCGATGGCTCACTTTAATATACTTTTATTGTAATGAGTAACAGGGAGGGTGCAGGATGAGCGCGAAGCAGGAAAACTGGCAATTATCGGATGTACCAGCGCCAGAACTGGATGAAGGATGGTGGGCGGCAATACTGGCTGATGAAGAAGCATTGGATGAATCCAACCATACACCAAGCCAGGAAGGTGGACAACCTATCCTGGATGAGGTAGATTGGGAGCGGGCATTATTAATATTCAAACAAGATGAGATCATCGATATGATGGTCTATGGATTCAATCGTGGGGGTTTGTTGGTAAAGGGTGATTCTATTCAAGGTTTTATTCCATTATCTCATTTGATTACTCCCCAGTCAGT
>DFYN01000018.1:162-2622 GCA_002383615.1 Anaerolineaceae bacterium UBA4081 | reverse complement strand
GCCGGCGCTATCCTATTCAGCGGGTTGTACCAAATTGTTTGCCAGCCAGCTGCCCAGGCGCCCAGGATATCATATTCAAAAGTGTCGCCGATCATGACCAGGTTCTGGCTCGCTTCCAAGCGGGACAACGCTGTGAAGAATGCTTGATCTGGTTTTCGAGCTTGCAGCTCAGCATAGGTGTAAATGGCATCTATATCATCAGCCATACCCACCCTTGCCAATGCAGCCCGCACCTGCTCAGCCGAAGACTCGGCAGCATTCGTCCCAACCACAATTCGGTATTGGCGATGGAGGGATTTTATGGCTTCCAACGCACCNNGGTATAGCTTCCACATGCTGCCATTCCACCATCGGCGCGGATTGGTCGGGAAATACACACATTAAGGTATCGCCCCAATCAAACACCAGGGTTGTCAAAAACCTTTCCGATTTCGCATTATGCATGCCGGACCTCTTTTGCTATAATGTTTTCAGGTTACCCGCAGAATCCAAACATCACTTGCGTCAGGAGTACCACATGGCTTCGTTCATCAACAATCGAATTCTGCATGTTGACCTATCCACCCAACGCCTGTGGATAGAAGAGCCTGAAGATGCATTTTACCGCAAGTACGGCGGCGGTAGTGCCATGGGGCTCTATTATCTACTCAAAGAATTACCTCCTCACACCGAACCGCTTTCACCCCAAAATATTCTGGCGATGTTTACTGCCCTTCCGACTGGATTACCCATCCACGGGCAATCCCGCCTGGACATTTGCACCAAATCGCCCCTCAGCGGTGGTATCGGTGACAGCCAGGCTGGAGGCTTTTTCCCTGCAGCGCTGAAAACTGCCGGCTTTGACGGTATCGTTGTGCGCGGCAGCTCGAAAACCCCTGTTTATCTATATCTTCACGATGGCGAGGCAGAGTTACGCCCGGCTGAGCAATTGTGGGGTAAATCCACTGGGGAAACCGAGGAGATACTGCAAGCGGAACTTGGCAGCACAAAAATAGAAGTCCTGGCAATCGGTCCTGCCGGCGAGAACCTGGTACGACTGGCTGCCATTATGAATATGCACGCCCGCGCTAATGGTCGTACCGGCGTCGGCGCTGTGATGGGTTCAAAGAAACTCAAAGCTGTCGTGGTTGCCGGCAGTAAAAAAATAAGCGCGACGGATGCTAAAGCTTTTACAGCTCTCGCCCGCCAGGGGGCGCATGACCTGGACGATAACCCCGATGTCAAAGATTTACAGGTCAACGGCACTGCCGGAGTTGTTCCATTTCAACATAGTATTGGCTCGCTGCCGACCTTCAACTACACCCACGGTCAATTTGAAGCGTTTGAGCAGATCTCAGGCGAAACGATGACCGCTACCATCCTGACTGCCCGTGAGACCTGCTTCGCCTGTGCGGTGCGTTGCAAGCGCGCAGTTGAAGCGGAATTTGAGGAGCAAGGGGTACTGCCTACCTACGGCGGTCCGGAATATGAAACCCTGGGAACCCTGGGCTCCTACTGCGGTATTTCCGATTTGAAAGCGATTGCACTGGGAAATCAGATGTGCAACAAGTATGGTTTGGATACTATTGGCACAGGCGCAACCATCGCCTTTGCCATGGAATGCTTTGAACATGGTTTGATTACTGAAAAGGATACCGACGGCATCTCCCTAAAATTCGGGAACGCTTCTGCCATGATTGCCATGATTGAAAAAATCGCCCATCGGCAGGGTTTTGGCAATTTGTTGGCTGAGGGGTCCCAAAGGGCTGCGGCAAAAATCGGTAAGGGGTCAGAGGCATACCTGGTCACGGTTAAAGGGACCGAGGCGCCAGCTCATATGCCCCAAGCTAAACGCAGCCTGGGATTAATCTATGCCGTCAATCCGTTTGGCGCAGACCATCAATCCAGTGAACATGACCCAATGTATGAAGAAGGCGCAGGCGAGCTGTACTTGAAACGGCTGGCGCTACTCGGATTGACCGAACCACAACCGGTGTACGAAATGACGGATGAAAAGGTACGTTTTGCCTACTGGACTGAGGTGTTTTACTCTGCCATGGATACGCTCTGCCTTTGCCAGTTTGTCTGGGGTCCTGCCTGGTCGCTGTATGGACCTACAGAGCTTGTTGCCATGCTGCAGGCAGCCACCGGATGGAATTTCTCGCTGGCAGAAGTAATTGAAATTGGCATGCGGCGGTTAAATATGATGCGCGCATTCAACCTCCGTGAAGGATTTACCCGCGAACAGGATGTCCTGCCCATAAAATTCTCCAAACCACTGGAAGGTACTGGACCCACAGCCGGCATGGCTCTGGACCCTGTCGCTTTGGAACACTTCAAAGATATCTATTACAGCCTGGCTGGTTGGGACGTGGCAACTGGCAACCCAACCGCCAAACGGTTGGCTGAACTCGGATTGGATTGGGTGACAATCAATTGATCAAGGTGTCCGTCATCCTGCATTCGTATTTACGTGAACTC
>DFYN01000018.1:0-137 GCA_002383615.1 Anaerolineaceae bacterium UBA4081 | reverse complement strand
TTTTGCATGATGGCGACGAATTACGCTTCCTTCGCCCCGGCGCGGGGGGATAGGGATTAGCGGTTAGCGGTTAGCGAATAGCGAGCAGCAAAAAACAACTAACTAAATGAAACCTGATTGGTCTGTCCTGATTACTG
>DFYN01000058.1:5475-5727 GCA_002383615.1 Anaerolineaceae bacterium UBA4081 | reverse complement strand
GGCTGTGGACATGGCAAGCCGCATCCTCACCCTGGTGATTGACCAACGCACCAGCCGTACACAGCTGGACTACATGGTGGAGACGATCTGTGAGTGCATAAGGGACGCGAAGCACAGGGTGAATTAGGGTTTCTACGCGCTACCAGCGTCCTCTGAACATTGCAGCCAATATTAATCCCGCCCTCCAATTGGAGGGCGATGTGATACCTAATTTGCATCCTTAGGCAAGTTATCCTTCCTGTGATTCAAACG
>DFYN01000058.1:3806-5257 GCA_002383615.1 Anaerolineaceae bacterium UBA4081 | reverse complement strand
CCCAATATTAAGGCTGCTGGCGCACTGAAGTTACGCAAGGCGACTGACAAATCCATGATTGCGACGAGGACACGATTTTCAGACACCAAAGCCTGATCCAGATTGGATGGATACGCTGTCTTAAATAAAACCCAATATAGGAATAGGCTAAGGAGTACAATAATCCCTAATCCAAAACTGATTATTGCCAGACGGTTGGTTTTGATTTNNTTTGCTGTCCTTAGGTTGTCCTTCACTAAAACATCATCGGAACTTATTTAAAATTGGTGTGCGTATTAACGGTAATATTAGTAAATATCAGGTCCTGTGTCATGGTTGGCGTTCCAATATTCACTACGATTTCCACAAGAATGCGATGCCCCGCTTGCCGAGGATCTGGTCGTCAAAGACCACCTCAGCCGGTGCACCTGCCATGCCGGCNNACCAGGCGTTTCTCACGTTCTTCCTGCGGGGTCGCGTCCGTGCAGGTTTCAATAAGCCAATCCTGGAAGGCTTCATTAGCCTGGTCAGGCGCGCCTATGCGTCCGCCAAAAAAGGCACTCTGGTTGTGGAATGAAAAACCAGAACCAATCACCAGGATATTCTCGTCCTTCAGTGCTTGCAGAGCCTTGCCCAGCGCAAGATGCGCTGCCGGATCCAGCCCGCGCAGCAGGGACAATTGCAGGGCGGGTATATCCGCCTCCGGATACATCAGCTTCAGCGGGATAAACAAGCCGTGGTCAAACCCCCGCTTGGGGTCAATGCGGGAGGGGATATGATTTGCTGTGAGCATATCCGCAATGCGCTGTGCCAACTCAGGGTGACCGGGAGCCGGGTAGGTTATATCGTAAGCTTGCGGCGGAAAACCATAATAATCATAAAACATAGGCGGCTGTTGTGCGCCAAGCAAGGTGGCTGCGCTTTCTTCCCAGTGTGCGCTGATGACCAGGATGGCATCTGGCTTGGTCAGCCGCTCCGGCAACCGGATCATGAACTCCACCATGGCTTTGTGACTAATATCGCCCAGGATGGGCAGCGGTCCACCGCCGTGTGAAAAATAAACAATTTGAGCTTTTGCAGGGTTAGATACCATGTTTTACTTCTCCTCAANNCCATTCCGCCGAGCAGGCATAAGAACCCCATCAATGCCGCGTTGCGACCATAAATCAACGCAATTAAGCCTAAACCAACCACAAACAACAGCACCAAACCGCCTACGATCAGTTGCACATTGGTTTGAGATGCGTACTTCCGTAAATCGCGGGGCATACAAACTCCACTTCAGGCGTTCAGGTTGATAAAACAAATCGCGGAACCGCCTTTCTGAACAGGTTTGAGCCATTCAGACCACCGCCTTGTTACAATAAATGTATCACGGTTTTCTACCCGCTAACGGATTTCTTTTTGTACTTCATCGCTGCCAGCCTCCCCCGGACAGCCGGAAGGCGCGCTGCGAGCAGAACCAATACCAG
>DFYN01000058.1:0-3774 GCA_002383615.1 Anaerolineaceae bacterium UBA4081 | reverse complement strand
CGGTGCAGCCATTTCCAGCCTTTACCCAGCCGCTTCTTCCAATATCTAAAAGAAGTCACTGCCAACGCCAACAAGATTAAACTGGCAGCTGCTCCCACTAATATAAACGGTTTCTCACCAGTCAGGCGCAGCATTTCAGACCAATCCAACCCATAATCCAGGACCGCAAACGTCAGGAAATGCAGCGCGACATATCCAAAAGCATACAAGCCCAGCGTGCGGCGGTGCCGCTTAAGGGCTGTCCACCCGGTCAGCGTCACCAGCGGTGTGACTGCCAGCGACAGCACCAGCAACGCCAACGCCGTGCGACCCAGGCGCTGCTCAACATACTGGATGGGGTTGGCGGTTAGATCCTGCAGCAGCCAGGCTATGCCAAGTTGCACCAGGCGCGCCAGCCCCAATGTATGCACCACAGCCCGCAGCCAGTCAAAGNNGACGCCACCTGGTCGCCGTAACCGTTGAACATCAGGGTGTCGCGGCGTTGCAGTTCACCGATGCGCCGTTCGGTGCGCTGACTCCAGCGCGGGTGGTCCACCTGTGGGTTGACATTGGCATAAAAACCATACTCGTTTGACGCGATGTCGCTCCACAGCGTTCGGGGCTGCTGGTCGGTAAGCTCAATCTTAACAATCGCCTTGATGGACTTAAACCCGTACTTCCACGGCACCACCAGGCGGATACCTCCGCCGCTTTGGGCGGGCAGCTCACCGCCGTACAAACCAGTCGCCAGCAGCGTCAGGTCATGCATGGCTTCATCAATTCGCAATCCCTCCTGGTACGGCCAGGGGTAAAACGGCTGGGTTTGCCCCGGCATGTCATCCGGCGCATAAATCGTCTCAAATCGGACGTACTTTGCGTCAGATGTTGGCTGAACTTCCTTGAGTAATTTTGCCAGCGGAAAGCCGACCCACGGTATAACCATGCTCCAGGCTTCCACACAGCGCAGGCGGTAAATGCGCTCTTCCGGCTGGAAGCGGCGGATCATCTCATCCACGCTCAGCTTGAGCGGATTGGCTGCCAGACCGTACACCTCCACATCCCATGGCGAAGTCTGGAAATCTGCCGAGAGACGCGCCACACCCTCCTTGTCCGTAGTGAATTCATAGTAATTGTTGTAATTGAGCACATCATCCCGCGGCGTGGCTTCATCGCCCAATTCATCCGTGATGCCCGACGGCGTCAGGGCTTCGGCTGCCGGTTCATTCGGCGCCAGTCCGCAGGCTGCCAGCGCTAAACTGCCTGCCAGTAATCCAGTCGCCTGGATGAACTGCCGGCGCGACAGGTAGACATGCTTGGGCGTAATTTCAGAAGAAGGGATATCGGAACGTTTCATGGACAACTCCAATCAGACGGTACCAGTAAAGGACAAATCAGACCACTACCACGTGGATGATTAAATTTATCATATTTGACTATGATTATCAATATACTATATAAGAGGGGAAGGACACTCCTCTAAGAATCCTTTATTCTCACAATTAGTCTAAGCAATCACCAAATACGGAAAGAGCGGGCAGGAGCAGCATTCGTGGAATTCGCGAACGCCTCAAATTAGAAACCTCGAATCTGATGATGGACATCTTCTTTACTTGTGTTTGTTCTAGCAGTTTACATATCTGATTGGGTTTTGCGCCCCAATATACTTTTCCACACATCCACCGACATAATGCTGTAAATCCTGGGCAACAATACCAGTAAATTGCCACCGGTCCTGAGTTTTTGTATCCAGAGTCCGTNNTATTTCTTCTTACACCAACAACCCAATTGCCTCGCGTTATTTCGTATAGCTCATCATCAGTCATGTTCCGCCTGTACAGCCGATTAACAGTGATTAAAATTACGGGTTCAGTTATTTGAATATCGGGCGCATTATAATGAGCAATAATATCCGTAACTGTCATCAAACCGCGGTCCAGTGAATGATGGCCACCTTTGATATTTGACAATTTTTCAATACTAATAAAATCGATCAATGCAGCTTCAATTTCAAATGCCTCTTTTTCTGTGAGACCATGCCGGATAATCGAATACTTAACCTGCATGCCTTTTGACTGAATCGATCGAATCGTGCCGAGCTTATCGCTTTCTTCTGGAGAAGAAATAGCGTCGTTGATGTGGGCGAATATTCGATTCCCTGTGCCTTTGCCAACATAAAAGATTTGTTCTGTTCTCGGATCAATCAATAAATATACATAGTAACCCATCTTTTCAGATACTGATTTTGGAAACTCCATTATTTGGTTCATTATTGGATCCTTTTTAGGTCTCGAAAAGCCAAACCGGTTCTTGCTACTCATAAACCAGTTGACAACATCACTTCGATGAAATTGTAATCAATTATTCCCGGCAAAGCGTAACGAATGCACCCTTTTCCCAAACTCAACGCCTTTTTCTGCTGCCTCCACCGAAAGCGCTCTATCACATCGGTTTGAAGGATATAGATTCCGTTAATTTGTTTTTTGGCTGGTAAACCAACTTCTATCAAACTATCCTAGGCAAAAACTCAGACCACTGTATGCCACTTTCCCTCGTAACCAAACACGCAGGTGCAACAAGGATACACGTATCCTTTTAACCGCGGGCTGCCTANNCCTCGTGAGCCGTAATAAGAGTCGGCGCCGTTGTGATAGGTGAAGACACGCCCAAAGCGCCGGTCGCAAAACAACGCGCCACCCAACTTACGGACTTCCGGCGGCGTGCCCACCCAGCTGGACGTCTTAAGGTCAAATTCACCCAGGGTTTGCAAGGTACGGTACTGCTCTTCGGTCAGCATCACTACACCCATGGCAGCCGCCATATCCATGGCGCTGTCCGCCGGCTTATGTTCCTTGCGTGCGTCCAGCGCTGCGCGGTCATAACACAGGTTGCGTCGCCCTGCTGGAGTTTCGGGAGCACAATCATAAAAGATGACTTCACCGGTTTGCGCGTCCACTGCGACCACATCCGGCTCGCCGCCGGTGCGCTCCATCTCTGCCAGCGACCACAGTTTGTCAGGGTGTGCCTCCAGCCTTGCCAGCGCCTGTTCCCAGGTGATGCCAGCGTGACGCGGCGGGTGCGTTTCAAAGCGAGTTTTCAGCGCAACTAACAATGCCCCACGCTGTTGGGAGGTGAGTTCAGTAGATGTGTTCATGCCTTGATGCTAACAACATTGAGTTTATTTGTCAATATTGTTCTAACTTCCTGTTCTAACTTCCGCCCAATATAAAACACATAGCCATAATAGGCATGATACTTGTCAAACAGGACTGCCTCACGCCGCATATTCGCCACCAGGTCCTCCGCCGTCTTGTTGCCGCGGTGTTTCTCCAAAAAGCGCTCCTGGGCTGCCACCTGTGGGGCAAAGAAATGTGTCGTCCAGCACTCATCCGGCAGGATAAAAGCTGCCACCGGCACATAGCCAGCGCCTTGCAGTTGCGCCACCTTTACCGGGATGGTGTCGATTTCCGGGTAGGCATCCATCCAGAAGTCGTAAATTTCTTGCGGGCGCTCCGCGGTGAACCACGACCCCTCAGAAACAGCGATATACCCACCAGGTTTGAGGTACTTGCGCCATTCCTTCAAGCCGCGCTCAAACCCAACGTTATAGATAGCGCCTTCCGACCAGATCAGGTCCAGCGATTCCTCTGGGAACGTCAGCGCATCCATCGAACCGACCACGCCCCTGACCCTGTCCTGCAGGTTTCTTTGTTCAGCGTTGCGATTGAACAGGTCAATAAACGTTGGGAATAAATCGATACCGGTCACCGAACCCGGCGCATGCTGCGCCAGCACCAT
>DFYN01000137.1:242-5002 GCA_002383615.1 Anaerolineaceae bacterium UBA4081 | reverse complement strand
TCCGGCGTGGGTGATGGAAGCGGCAGGGTTTCTGGAGGAGTTGAGGTCGGCAGAACTGGTAGAAGTGCTTGTTGCCAGCGATTCAGCACATCACAACCACCCAGCAACAGAGCCATCAGCGCCAGGTTGAGCACGATCCACTTCAGCGCCCCGGGCAGCCTATTCGGCTGCNNACAAGCTTGACAGCATTTTGTACATCCGCGTAATCCACCATCTCAGAGGGGCTGTGCACGTAGCGGCATGGAATAGAGACGCACCCTGAGGGTACACCTGCCCGAGTTAATTGGATGGCGCGCGCATCGGTTGTACCGGCTTCCAACACCTCCAGCTGATAGGGTAGTTTAGCCTTCTCTGCCGTATCCACCATCAACCGAATCAGGCGCGGGTCAGCCAGCATGCCGCCGTCACGCACCTTGATTGCAGGACCTTTGCCAAGGGCAACGTCCATCGTGATTCCACGCGGGGTGTCGCCTGCCAGGGTCACATCCACCGAGATACCGATTTCGGGATCAATCCCATAGGCGGCTGTGGTTGCGCCGCGCAGTCCGACCTCTTCCTGGGTGCTGAAGACAAAATAGATTTCATGGATTGTCTTCTTGACCGCTCGCAACGCTTCAATGAGGACAGCCACAGCAATGCGGTCATCCATCGCCTTGCTTGTCAGGCGGGAGCCCAGGTCCGTGAAGGGTCGGTCAAAAACCGCCATATCACCAACCTTGACCGGACAATCCGCCTTGCTGGAAGCGCCGACATCTATAAACAGCTTGTCCATCGGAATATTGGCATGCGGGGCATCAACTTTCTCAGAGCCAATCACGCCGCGCGTTCCGTTCAGGAATCGCACACGCCCACCCGGAAGGTAGCCCAGATAAACGCCGCCAATACCTGTGAAGCGGACAAAACCTTGCTCATCCACATGCGTTGCAATCACGCCAATTTCATCCATGTGGGCTGAGAGCATAATGCGCTTGCCATCACCTGTTATCTTACCCTTGCGGGCAATCAAGTTGCCCATCGCATCCACACGCACCTCATCCGCCAGCGGCGTAATTTCGGCGCGGATGATTTCACGTACCTGGTCTTCGTAGCCCGAAGGTCCAACGGCTTCCACTAACTTCTGGATAAGTGATTTCATTGATTTCTCCTGATATTTTGTCGCGTTCAAATCAGCGTTGTGAAAGCACGCTGGGGGTGATATCCGTCAATGCTGCATGCAGCAAATTGAGCGTGTTTTGCCAGTCACTTAATCGCGCAATGGTGATTGCAGTATGGGCGTGCCTTCCAGGAACGGAGAGGGAGACGCTGGGGATGCCTTCACGCTGCTTGTGGATTGAGCCGGCATCTGTGCCGCCTCCACCTGGCTGCCTGAACTGGAAGGGAATGCCGTATTTTTCGCCGGTTGCCGCCAAATATCGGACCAGGCGCGGGTCAGAAATGGTGCCGGCATCCGAAATGTAAATGGCAGGTCCCTGACCTAATTTGGTGTTATACCGGTCATTCTCAGTATTATCCCACATAGGCAAGTCCAGCGCCGGTGTTGAATCAACCGCAATCGCCAGGTCAGGGTTGAGGGTATAACCCGCTACACGAGCGCCGCGTAAACCAATTTCCTCCTGGACAGTGAAAGCAGCCATCAACTCTAACTGTTNNGAGTCGCAAAGCCCGCCCAATCACCCGGGTTGGCTTTGCCCTTTCCGCCTGGACCGATATCAATACGCAGTGATTTGACCGGCATGGTGACTTCCATCTCATCATGTTCGATCAGATGAATTGGTCGCGCACCAATAACACCCGGCAGGTGGTCTTTGCCAACCAGAACCTGTTTGCCAGGCAACTGGCGCGGGTCAATCCCGCCTACTGTGCGAAACTCAAACAATCCATCCCCATCTTCATTGACCAACATAAAGCCCACTTCGTCCATATGGGCAGCCAGCATGACTTTGAGGGATGGCGTGCCTTTGGCATGTTTGATCGCCAGCACGTTACCCAGTGCATCCACCCGCACATCCTCGGTCAATGGCTTGAGTTGCTCCAACACAATCGCGCGGACTTCGGATTCATTCCCAGAAACGCCAATGGCGTTACACAACCGTTCCAGCAATGCAATCTGGTCTGCGCCAATAGTCGGCGCAGTGGAAGTAGTTTTCTTGGTAGGGCTCATGATTTTAATTCCGCCGTCAAAGTGTCCACAAAATCTGGCGTCAAGCGGGCGACAAAGTTTGCCAGCAACCGCCCACATCGTTCAATATCCGCATACGCCACTGACTCAACCGGGGTATGCATATACCGCAGTGGGATGCTGACTACACCGGTCGGGATTCCGCCAGCGATAATCTGGATGCCCATTGCATCCGTCCCGGACATGGTCGGCATGACATCCTTTTCATAATCCATTTCCAGGTCCTTGGCAGTCTTTTCAAGCGCTTTGTAAATGCCCGGGTGGATGTTGGGTCCCCAACCGATCGGGACTGTTTTACCTAACGGGTAAGTGAAAAAGTCACTGGCGCCGGGACCTTTGGCAAAAGTTACATCAACCGCAATGGCTGCATCTGGCTTGATTTCAAATGGGGACGTCAAAGCGCCGCCCAGGGTTTCCTCTTCTTGTACAGACGCCACCATCCAGACGTCCCAATTATGGCGCAGACGCTGCAACTCATCCAGCGCAACTGTCAGGGCAGCCACCGAAGCACGGTTATCCAGGGTGTGCCCCGAAATGACGTCGCCAGCCAATTCAATCGGTGGGGTGGCAAAAGAAATCAGGTCGCCCGGTTTAACGCGTTGTTGAACTTCGTCTGGTTCAAGCCCGATGTCGACCAGCAAGCCACTCAGTGGCGCCGGTTTGCCCTGTGCGGACGGTTTGACCAATCGGTCAGATGGCAGCGCCACTACACCCGGCAGGTCGCCGGTGCGGGTATGGACCAGCACTGGAGAACCCGGTAGGATGCGTGGATCCACTCCACCAACCTCAGTGAAATGGATGAAGCCGTCCTTGATGGTGGTTGCCATCAAACCAATCGCATCCATGTGGGCGGACAGCAAGATGGAATGACGAGGTGTAGAGCCATCGCCTCGCTTGAGACCATGCAGACTACCCAATCGGCTGACGCTCAATTCGTCGACCAGGGGACGCCAGGCATCCGCAATTACCTCGCGGACGGGGTCTTCATAACCTGAAAGACCCGGTAAAGACAACAAGTGCTTAAGAAAAGGTTTTAGTTCAGTCATGATTGTCCAAATCTGATCAGGGTGTCGGAACCTGCGTTACGGTTTCCGTGAAAGTGCTGATAGGTTCAGGGGTGTCTGTAGGTGTCTCGGTGGGGGGCAGCGGTGTTACTGTCGACGTCTCTGTTGCAGTGACAGTTGGTGTGGAACTGGGTGGCAGCGCAAATGTGGCAGTAGTTGTGCGTGTGGGCGTGATGGTACTGGTGATGGTAGGTGTTTCCGTTATCGTCGGGCTCAAAAGCGGCGTGGCAGAAGGTGTTTGCGGGATATTACGGGTAATCGTAAAAGTGACCGTAATCGTCGGCGTGCTTTCACGGCTGCCGTCAGCGGTGGATAGCATGATCAAGCCCAGTAAATAAAATGGGATGGTCGCAGCAATAATGATCCATAGAATCGTTCGGATACGTTTATGTCTACCCGGGGCTTGCATGGACGGAAGTGCCTCCACTATGCCATGATGATATCACAGGGGTAATAGAGGGGCAAGGCAATCTTATGAAAGTCACAACCGTAATGCCTCAAAAGAAAATGTNNCAAGGCAATCGTATGAAAGTCACAACTATCTCAGCAGCCTTTCCTTGCATTATAATTTGCCCCATGTCACGCTGGCAACGCATCTTCGATATCGTCCTGTTATTCCTGATTGGCAGCCTCCTTCTATCAAGTTCCACAGCCCTCGCTGAAAAAACCAGCGAGCGGGTGCGGGCTTTCACACGCATGATTGAGTTTGACTTTGATACCTGGGGGCGCCAGGCGATGAGCCTCAAACTCGGGCAGGCTGCGTTGGACGCACCGCGCTATATGAACGAAAAACAGCAGATCATGCTGGTGAAGTTGATGCTGGAAAAGCAAAATGAGCTGGACGAGCTGGAAAGTGAAATTGAGCAAATCTATGCCGACCCCTCACAGGCTAATCCAGCCAAGGCGGCTGCCACTCAGCTTAAGCAGCAAGCCGCCCTGCAATCACAGCTAGATGAGCTGGCGCCTATCGGTGAACAAATCCTGCAGGGACAGGTCAGCGCAGTATTGTCTGAGTTGGGCTTCACCCTGGGCGGGCAGCCCATACCGCCAGTCCTCTATCATGTCACGCCCCTGCCACTCGCACTGATCGTCTCTCCGCGCTCAGTCATCCGCCAGGATGCCAACATTATGCTGGAACCTGACCTGACGTTGGCGCAAATCACCACCCTGGAAGGTCAGGTGGAAGCCAGCGGAGAAAACTCAGCCTTGGTGACTGAGGTGGGTGGTCTGGGGATGTACCCCACCATGGTGATGCGCACCAATAACTTTCCCTTCGTGGTCGAGACCATTGCGCACGAGTGGATCCATAACTATTTAACCCTGCGCCCACTCGGTTGGAACTATGACACCTCCCCTGAACTGCGAACAATGAATGAGACCACCGCTTCCATTGCTGGTAAGGAAATTGGCGATGCCGTTCTGCGCAAGTATTACCCGGAGTATGCCCCCGCCTTGCCTGAACCAGCGCCCGCGGCAGAACCATCACCAAATAGTAATCCGACCCCCACACCTGAGCC
>DFYN01000137.1:0-217 GCA_002383615.1 Anaerolineaceae bacterium UBA4081 | reverse complement strand
TACCAGATACGCCGACTCAACCAGGCATACTTCGCCTTCCACGGCGCTTATGCCGACACGCCGGGTGGGGCAGCGGGCGAAGACCCGGTCGGTCCGGCAGTTCGCGCCTTACGCGACCAGAGCCCTAGCTTGATTGCGTTTGTGCAGAAAATATCGCGAATGAATTCGTTTGACCAGTTGACAAAAGCGGTTTCGCCATAATTGCACAATGTGTGTC
>DFYN01000038.1:3332-5697 GCA_002383615.1 Anaerolineaceae bacterium UBA4081 | reverse complement strand
TAATTGTCGTAGCGGTCGTAGGCTGCTGTACCTTTAATCTCTTTGTGTTTGCTGAATTTCAAATTATCCGCCATGGTCATTAATGGCAGGGGTTGATGGCGCCTGCCGTGGTCAAGGTTGGTAAACCAACAAACATTCCTAAATTTCACCAAGCCGGTTTCTTGCATATATACCCCTTCAGCGTATTCTTCGGCAGAAGGCGTTGAAAAGTAAGCATTGCCAGCATTAAAACCGTTTCCCAGCCACATCCTATCGGTCTTGATCAAAGGGAATACTTCTTTGTAAGTGATGGCATTCAGGCTACTAATAATCAAAAACTGCTTACCAGCCTCCACAATCCATGCCAGAAACTCGCGAAACAATGAGAAAGGCGGGTTGGTGATNNCCCGTTTTGTCGTGGGTTAAGATGAATATCTTGCCGTTCTGCCGTGTTTTGTACTGGTCAAACTGCGGATCGCGGATTTCAAACAGAGTGGGTTGGTAACTGCTTTTATAGGCTTTGCTTTCCACCGCGTAACTGGTGCTGATCAGTTTCTTCAACCCAAAGCGCGCAAAATTTTGGGCGAAGAATTTGGTGAAGTTGCTCCACTCCGGATCGTCGCAGGGCAACAGCACCGTTTTACCCCGAAAGACATCCGGGTTGAAATCTATGTATGCCTGGATCTCTTTTTCAATGTCATGGTACTGGGTATAAAACTCGTCGTATTTTGCCCGTTTGGCTTCGGTTAGGTTGCTGTTTGGCATCGTTTATCCTATCCGCCATTCCCCCCGGTCCATCCTGACCAGGCGAGTGTTCCTGCGAAAAAACTGATAGTTAAATTATACTCAAAAACCGGTGAGGGGTTGGCTGCGAAATGGGGGTAACTACCCATCATTTCCGTGGAACAAGTAATTGGATGTTATAGGCGTTTAACGTCAGGATGGGCTCATAGTACTTGAGGATGGGCGCGGACACCCATTTGACCCAGGCGTTGTTCTCCTCGGCAAAATTATCTTCTGCGCCAGACTGGACGCTTTTGCGCATCACTTCGCTGAGGATTAACACAAAGCGCTGGGATGCCAGGTCTTCCTCAAAGCGGGCAAAGTAGCTCTCCCGCCCTGCCATCGCCATGTCCATCATCACCTTCTTCTCATAATCAGGGATGAGTTTGACGTCCTCCACCAAATGGAAGGTGAGCAGCTGGCGCTGGTCAATGAACAGGATTTCGCCCCGCGGGTTGTAGGTCGTAATCAACGCCTGGATGTCAGCCAGCGCCTCCCGGGTCGCCTCTTTGGGCTGCAGGGACAGAGGCTGCCCATACTGGAGGGAATAGGTCAGCGGGGAAAGCATGGCAACCACCAGGATAACCCTGCCAATCACAGCGGAGACCCTGCCGCTATCGGCAGCCCAAAAAGCCTTCACGGCGCGGGATGCAATCAAGACCAGGGTAATCCAGAACAAGTCCAGGTTATGCAGATTGCTGCCCCCGCCAATTTTGGTGCTGATGACTATGCCAACGCCTAAAAATGCGCCTGCCACCGCCAGTGTTCCCAGGGTTTGCCAGAGGTTGACTTTCCAAATGCGGCGAATTGCCAACCAAACCAGACCCACCCCAACCGGTAAGCCCGCCCACAAGATGCCCAGCAGGATACCGGGTGGATAAGTGGGGTTAGGTAGTAATCGCGACCACAACAAGGGTTGCTGGGCAGACAACGATGACGGACCGGGCAGGTTGATGAACTCCGGCGTGATAGCTGTTTGGAATCCGCTTTGCAGCCAGCGGATAACATCCGGCAGCAGCGCAGCGCCGATATAACCGGCGAGACCTAAAATCACGGGTTTAATCAGGGATTTCCACTTTCCATGGCGGAACCCCGGGTCGGAGATATCCAGCAGCGCCAGCATGCCTGCCCACAAGCCCGGTCCATACATCCAGGTCCAGCGGGAAATATAGGCGTAATACGCGGCAAACATCACCATCAAAGCAGCCAGGGGCAGGCTCTTCCAACGCACCGCCCAGGCGGTCAGGATGGCAGCCACCACCACCGGCGCGTAGATGGGACCCTGGGCGATAAACACAAACGCCCATAAAGCGAAGATGACCCGCCGCCAACTCAACCAACGCTCGCCGACGCGTCCCACCGCCGTCCAACCTAAAACCAAACCGGGGACAATCCACAGCAAAGCGTCCCATAAACGCAGGAACCAAATGGATAAATTGGGGAAGAGGAAGGGGAGCGCCCACAGGAACTGCCGCCCGGCGGTGATGGCAGGTTGGATCACCTCGCCGGCATCCAGCAGGTAACGATGGCTGCCAAACAGGATGGAATAATCCCAAAAACGGTTACCCTCCGACCAGCTCAGTGAAAACGGATAATCCGTCAC
>DFYN01000038.1:0-3322 GCA_002383615.1 Anaerolineaceae bacterium UBA4081 | reverse complement strand
CCCGTCAACAACAGAACCCAAATCCTGAACAGATATCCCCAATGCTCATGCCCAAGGGGAGGAAAAAGGAATATGGCAGCGGGCAGGCAAATGAGGAGGATTGCGCCGAACCAGCGAAGCCACAGCGGAGAACGACTGATACCTGTCAGTGCGCTGGAAATCCAGCGGCGAATGGGTGAGCGGTTATCCAGAAGGGTCCAAAATCCCAGCGCCCAACCCATCAGCATCAGACCCGCAACCACCAGGAATACATCAAAGCGGCGGGAAGCAAAAGACACCACGCCGCCTTTGAGGGCAACATCCTGATACACTGGAAGCATGGCTGCGGTAGTAAACCCGCCAATCGCCAGCCAGATGATCAAGTTGCGACTCTTATTCACAATGGCTCTTCATTTCTCCGGATGCTGCGCCTGGGGTTTTAGTTCCAGGTCAACCAACCCTGCCGGCGTCAGGGCGTAGCGGCTGCCGCAATGGCTGCAAGCAACCTCGTGAACCCCATCTGTATCCACAAGGCGCTCTCCGCAGTAGCACACCCAGCCGTGCTGACGGGCAGGTACGCCGTAAACCAGCGCAAAATCCGGCACATCCCCCGTAACGACCGAACCGGCGCCAACCATGGCATACCGTCCAATCACCGAACCGCAAACCACCGTGGCATTTGCGCCAATGGTAGCCCCTTGCCGTACCAGGGTCCGCAAAAAATCATCTTTGCGCGACCAATGACTGCGCGGCGTCAACACATTTGTAAAGACGGCGCTGGGTCCAATGAACACATCATCTTCCAGTTCGACCAGGTCATAGATACTGACATTATTCTTGACCTTGACATGCTTACCCAGTCTGGCGCGCCCTTCCACAAACACATTGGCGGACAGCATGCAGCCCTCGCCAATTTCCGCGCCGGCAAGTACCGTGCAGTGCTGCCAGATTTTGGTGCCCTGCCCAATTTTGGCTTGCGGGGAAACTTCGCTGCTGGGGTGAATAAAGGTATCGCCTGGCATGCTGCCTCCCTATTTCACACAATCCAGGACAGCGGCAGCCACGCGCTCCACTTGCGCCCGGCTGATTTCCGGATATATGGGCAGCGAGAGTATTTTTTGCGCAATCTGATGGGTGACCGGCAAGGCTTCTGGCGCATACCCAAGGTACTGGTAGGCAGGCTGCTCATGTAATGGCATGGGGTAATGGACGCCTGCTTCAATGTTGAGTGATTTCAGGTGCGCCAGCACGGCGTCCCGGTCATCCAACTGGATGACAAACAGGTGGAAGACGTGCGTCGCTTTCGGCAGCACAACCGGAAGGGTAATCTTGGGGTTATTTCCCAATAACTCGCCATACCAGGCAGCAACCTGGCGCCTTTCCTGGTTCCACTGCGCCAAATGGCGTAATTTGACCCTCAGGATGGCAGCTTGCAACCCATCCAGACGGGAACTGGTGCCTTCAAACTCATGCTCATACTTCGCCACACGCCCATGGTTTGCCCGCATGTTGACGCGTTGGATAAAGGCAGCATCGCGAGCGTAGACCGCGCCCGCATCACCCCACGCGCCCAGGTTTTTACCGGGGTAGAAACTAAACGTAGCGGCATCACCCCACTCCCCCGGTCCTTTGCCGTCCCAGGCTGCGCCATGCGCCTGGGCAGCGTCCTCCATGACCTTCAAGCCATGCCGGCGCGCAATTTCCATGATGCGGTCCATCTCCACCATTTGACCATACAGGTGAACCGGCAGGATGGCGCGCGTCTGAGGTGTAATGGCTGCTTCCACTTTGTCGGGATCCATCAACAGAGTGTCAGGGCGAACATCCACAAACACCGGTTTGTAGCCTGCCAATGTGATTGATTCGGATGTGGCAATAAACGTGTGCGAGGTGGTGATGACTTCACCTGTGCCGTCGCCTAATCCCAGTAATTCCACCAGCGCCAGATAGATGGCATCGGTTCCATTGGCGCACAACGCCACGCTGCCCCCGCCGCAAAAAGCGCCAAACTCAGCCGCAAACGCTTTATGGTCAGGTCCACCGATGAAACTGGTGTTTGCGAGGCAGGCAGCCACAGCCTGGTCAAACTCATCTTGGTAACGGTGATACTGCGCATGCAGATCCACCAGCGGAATATGTTCACTCATTCGTCGCTCCTAACTTTGGATATACCAGTTACCAGTGGTCATATCCACTGGTTTGCCAGTCCGCGCTGATTCATAGATTGCCAGGACGACCGCTACAGAACGGCGTCCCTCCAGACCATGGGTCTTGGGTTCGCGGTCCGTCAGGATGGCGTCCACCATGTCCATAATCACTGCGCGATGGCTGTAGCCGTACACAGAAGGCGGGTCCACCTGCTCACGCGTGAGCAGCTCTTTTTCATGCTCAAGCTCGCCAGCAAGCTTCCAGAACACTTTACGGTTGAGCGCCGTTCCGCCCACCTTGGCAGAACCGTGCTCGCCAAAAATTGCCACCGAGCCTTCCAGGTTTTCGGGGTAGGTCAGGGTTGAGCCTTCCACAGTACCTAAGGCGCCATTTTTGAACCGAATTGAGACGACCCCTACATCTTCTGCTTCCATTTTATGCGCCAAAGTACCGGTGAAGGCAAAAATGCTTTGAATGTCACCCAACAGCCACTGCAAGGCATCAATGTGGTGGATGGATTGGTTCATCAAGGCGCCGCCGTCCATTGCCAGGGTGCCATGCCATTCGTCCTCATAATATTCCTGCGGGCGGTACCACCTGACCGTGGCAGCGCCCAACATCAAGCGACCCAACTTGCCCGCATCTACGGCGTGCCGCAGGTCCAACATAGGGGGATTGTAGCGGTTCTGCAAGACGATGCACAACTTGCGTTTGGCGGTTTTCGCTGCGGCAATTAGCGCGTCAGCGCTCTCCAAAGAAAGCGCCATCGGTTTTTCCACGATGACATGCTTGCCGGCTTGTAAAGCATCTATCCCCATTTGGGTGTGCAGCCCTGAGGGTGTGCAAATGGTGATGACGTCCAGGTCTTTACGTTCCAACAAGCGGCGGTAATCTGAGTAGGGTTCAGTCCCATATTGTTTGTGGAAATTTTCAGCCCGGCTGGGGATAATGTCCGCGGCTGCCACCAGTTCTGCGTCTGGTATTTCGGCAAAAGANNGGGGCAATCCGCCCGCAGCCGATTAAGCCAAATTTCAAAATCTGTCCCATAGGTGTCTCCATGACGTGGTGCAGATGTTCTTGGGTAGTATATCACACGGGTCTATGCATCATTTGACAAAGGAGTGAAGGAATGCCAGCCGGTCGTATTCCTTAATACGAGCATCAATCCTAGGCGCAACAACCGCTCGATCTACTC
>DFYN01000109.1:865-14951 GCA_002383615.1 Anaerolineaceae bacterium UBA4081 | reverse complement strand
AGGAAACATTCATATCATCCGGGCGTCTTATGATTGTTATAATGATTTAATGCTCTCTGGTTCATATTGGAGGTAAGAATGTACCTTTCCACTTCTCACAAATGGCTGAGCACTGCGACAAGGGCTCTCTTATTGGTAATTTTAGTTTTTACTGCAGCCTGCGGTAACCAGCCGAAACCCACGTCTACACCGGTTTCATCACCAACCACCACACCACCACCGACGCCTCTACCCCCAGTTGTGGTAGAAGTACTGCCCCTACCTGGCAGTGAGGTGGGCACCTCGACACGTTGGACGCTGGTATTTAGCGAGGCTATGAACCGGGTATCGGTTGAAGGCGCACTCTCAACCACGCCTCACGTATCTGGCAAATTCCAATGGACAGATGACCAGACGGTCACCTTTATCCCTGACTCCCAATTATCTGCCGAATCCGCTTACACTCTAAATGTCGCCGTAACCGCCCAGACAGCAGCAGGTTTGACGCTTGAGGAGCCCTTTGTGGCTTTTTACCAGGCAGCCTCAGCCTTACGCGTCACGGATTGGCTACCTAAACCTGATGCGGTCGAGGTCTCCTCCGATTCTGCCATTACCGCGACTTTCAATGCTCCTATCGTCCCACTGGGCGAGTCAAACGCCAACTTCCTCCCCGCGTTCTCGATCTCACCACCCGTCAATGGTACAGGTGAATGGCTGAACACCAGCACGTACGCTTTTTATCCGGAACCCGGACTGTCTGGCGGCATGACCTATACAGTCACTGTCAACCCTGCGTTAACTTCCACACAAGGTGTGACCCTTTCCGGAGGGTTAACCTCTTGGACTTTTCAAACCTCTGTCCCCAAGGTAATCGGACTCACCCCTGAACGCGATATTACCTGGCTGGATGATGTCTTTGAAGTCACGTTCAATCAGCCAATGGATCAGGCTGGCGTTGAGGCAGGGTGGTCTCTGACGAATGGCAGTGGCGCTCAGATAACTGGAAAATTCCTGTGGAATAAAAAAGGCGATATCCTGACTTTTACGCCAGATTCCTTGCTTCCCCGCAGTGATGTGTTGACTTTGAACATTTCTGGTGATGTACCATCTATTGGTGGATCACATCTGGATATGCCCTTTTCAGCTACCTTTTTTACAGCTGCACCTCTGGAAATCACCTATCCAAAACCGGGACAGATAGAGAGTTTTGAACCCTTCAGCGGATATGGATGGATTCAGGTTTCATTTAATGCGCCGATTGACCCTGAGGATGCGCGGAATAAAATTCGCATTACCCCACAGGTGGGGGATTTGAGTGTGTCCAGTAGCGAAAACAGCGTTTATATTTCGGGATTATTTGATTCCTCAACAACATACACAATCCGCTATCCTGCTGGGACACTGGATATTTGGGGAGGCGGATCGCAAAAAGAACTATCAGCCCAATTCGCGTCGACGGATTTAGCGCCATCCCTTTCCATTCCAATGCTTTATTACGGCGGTCGTTCTGTGTTTCTGACACCAGGTACAACCCAACTGCCTGCTTCTGCGGCTGCTCTGACCAGTATCGCATTCGAACGTGCACCGGTCTCCTTTACTGATTTTGTTTGGATATCCCAACAATACGCAGATTCAATTCGAGGATATCGACCGACAGGTATGCAATCTTGGGGTCAAACCTTACCGGCAGGCGGGAATACCCGTCAAGCCGTCAACCTCAACTTGACAGTAGATGGCAAAGCGCAAGAACCAGGCTTGTACTTTTACCGGTTGCAATACCCAACCAATCACGGAAAAGGCGAAGCGCCCACGTATTTTACGACTGTGGTCAGTCGAGTCCAGATGTCATTCAAGGTAAGCAAAACACAGGCGTTTGTGTGGGCAGTTAACCTTGATACCAACCGACCTGTTAGCGCTGCTCCGGTGGTGTTTTACAATTCAACTGGCAGTGAGTTAGGGAATTGTATTACAGATACCGATGGAATTTGCTCGCTCGATAATTTGAATCTAGGGGAGAGTTACGACTGGGATGACTATTATGCCATGTTGGGGCAGCCAGGAGACGCACTCTTCAGCCTGGCGCTGTCCAACTGGCGCGACGGCATCTCACCTTATGATTTTGAGGTGAAGGGAACAGATGCGCGACAATTCTACCTTTATACGGAACGTCCGATTTACCGTCCGGGACAGACCGTCAACTTCAGGGTTATTACCCGAAATCCTTCTCCCACAGGTTATGACCTGACAAAATTTGAATCCGTAGGAATTACAGTTCTATCAGCGTATAACGAAATAACCCAAAAGCAAGATGAATTAGCCTCGATGACAATCCCGCTGGGCGAATACCAGACTGGTAGTGGCTCTTTTACATTGCCTGAAGATGCGCCCGTTGGAACTTATATCATCAGCATTGATCAGGAACAATACTCCTGGCACATCTTTACTGTGGCTGAATACCGGACGCCTGAGTTGGAGCTGAGCGCGCAGCTATCTGCGCAGGATGTCAAACCGGGCGAAGATATCCAGGCAACCTTAACCGCAGCATATTACTTCGGCGCACCGGTAGCAGATTTGGACGTAACCTGGCAGCTGTATACGCGGAATGAATTTTATGCCCAGCCGGGTGGTTACCAGACTGGTAAAGTGGACGATGGCTGGATGCAGGGTTACCGTATGGGGATGCGGTACGACCTGCGCGGCGATTATCTCATATCAGGCAAGGGCAAAACCTCTGCAGACGGAACGCTCAAAGTCACCATCCCAATTGATGAATTGCCGGAAAAATTTGACCCTCAGGATGAACAGACTCTTACCTGGCTGGTAAGTGCCCAGGAGAAGGCTGGGGCAATTCTGACCAGCGAAGACACAATTCAATATCACCCGGAAACCTATACTTTAGGTGCAAAGGTTGGGGTGTGGGGAGCGCCTGCCGGCTCGACCTTAACATTTGACGTACGAGCTGCAGGTTGGGACGACAAGCCGATTGCGAATTTGCCTGTCACTGCCCGGTTTGAAAAAGTTCGCTGGATTCTCAAATCCTTTAATCGATTTACTGCTGAATCGACATACGAGGAATCGGTTTCCCTGACATCCACTGTGAATGTTCGCACAGATACAAGCGGTAAAGCGCTTTTAGAGTTCACACCTGCAGAACCAGGTACCTGGCGGTTAACCCTGACCAGCGGTAATGCAGTCACCGAACTGTTAAGTTGGGTCGGTGGCGCAGGCTCTGCCGGTTGGGTTAGCTTGCCCAACCAACACCTGGAGCTCACAACAGATAAAACAAGTTACGAACCAGGTGATACTGCCAAGGTCTTTATTCCTAATCCGCTGGATGGCTCTTCACTGGCATTGGTCACCGTTGAACGGGAAACTGTCATTCAGTACCAGGTAGTCCGGATAGAGGGTTCGCAGTCTGAGGTCAGCTTGAAGTTGAATGCAGCTGACGCACCAAACGTATACGCCAGTGTGACATTACTTGGAACCGAAGGAACAACGCCGTCCTTCCGAATGGGCATTGTTGACTTGCCCGTGGCGTTATCTGAACAGGTATTAGATATTCAACTAAGTGCGAATCCGCCAGAGGCTGGTCCAGGTGAAGATGTCACATTTACATTGAAAGCAAGTGATAGTTCTGGTAACCCGGTGGTAGGTGAATTCTCACTATCTTTGGTGGATAAGGCGGTCCTGGCACTGGCTGATGCCACCGAACCTGGCATCATCGATGCTTTCTATGGGCACCGCATCCTGCGGGTCTTCACTAGCTTGAGCCTGGCGGGGTTTGCAGGGCGGATTACCAATATACCCGACCTGGGCGGCGGTGGCGGCGGCGATGGATCGGATTTGTTAGCTCCTGGAACGCGCACCCGATTTGCCGATACAGCCTATTGGACAGGCAAGTTGCTGACAGACTCAAATGGTGTGGCGTCTGTGACGGTGCACTTGCCAGACAACTTGACCACCTGGGTGGCTGATGCCAGAGGCATCACGACCGACAGCCTTGTGGGAGAGGCTGTATTAGAGCTGACCAGCAGCAAGGAATTGCTTATCAGACCTCAATTGCCGCGCTTCGTGGTCGCGGGGGATGTGTTAACCGTCAGTGCGATTGTCAATAACAACAGCAGTGAGAATTTGAGTGTGTCAGTGGATGTGAACCTCAACTCGGCTGAATTGGTGGAAGGTGAGCAAATTCTTAAGACGGTGGATATCCCAGCCAAGGGAAGGGCGGTGGTTGGATGGCGCGTGCGAATTCAACCTGGCAGTGAATTCAAGACCCGGTTCAGTGCCATCGCAGGTGACCTGCAAGATGTGGTGCAACCGGAAGCTCTGCCCATCCTGAATTATGTGTCGCCATTGTCTTATGCTACGAGCGGCGTGATGAATGAAGCCGGTTCCCGGTTGGAGGTGGTCGCCTTACCCCGGTCATACGTACCCCAGGGTGGAGAGCTTACGTTGGAAGTTTCCCCTTCCCTGGCAGCGGCTGTTTTTGCGGGCTTGGAAGCCCTGGATGAGCAATCCCTTGGATATCAGCCCGAAGCAGTTTTATCCCGCCTGTTGCCCACCCTGGAAGCCTATCAGGCAGTGACCACCCTGGGAATCACACCTCCCAGCCCGAAAACCTCATATGAGACGGTTATTTTGGATGCAATTGGGCGATTGCAGCGCTCTCAGGCTAGCGATGGCGGCTGGGGATGGGGCGGTGGCGGCAGTTCTAACCAACACCTGACAGCTTATGTCCTCTACGGACTGAGCAGGGCTGAAAAGGCAGGGTTTGCGGTCACGCCCACGGTATTATCTAATGCAGTCACCTTCCTCAGGGATCGGCTGGTCACGCCGGGAATGGTTTCTGAGAATGACCAACTGGATGAAATGGCGTTTCAGGTCTTTGTGTTATCTGAAGCCGGTGAGGTCGGTTTGAGTACAGCAGCACTTATGGATATGCGTGACCGCATTTCACCGTGGGCTAAGGCATGCCTCGCAATGGCAATCCATAACTTGAATGCTGATAGTGAAAATGTTGCCACTTTGCTCTCAGACCTGGAAAGCAGTGCCCATCGAACAGCCAGTGGTGCATCCTGGTCGGTCGATCGGGAGAATGAATCGTTGTGGATTAGCCCAAACTTTGTGACCGCCATTGTGACCTATGCCCTGGCGAGGTTGGATCCGGCTTCTGCGCTTGTTCCAGATTCTGTCAGGTTCCTCAGCCTGCAACGTGAGTCATCAGGCGGGTGGAAGTCTTCGTATGAAACAGCCTGGGCGTTGACTGCCCTGACGGAAGCGATGAAAGGCACTGGCGAACTGACGGCGGTGTACGATTACTCAGCTACGCTGAATCAAGCGCCCATTCTGGCTGGCAAAGCGGAAGGCGGAACTGCGGTTAACACCAGTCAAGTGTCAATCCCTATTGATAAACTGCGGACCGATGGCGCAAATGCGTTGGAAATCAACCGTGAAACTGGTGGCGGACGGTTATACTACCGGGCATACCTCGACCTTTACCGACTGGCAAGTGATGCGCCTGCGGTATCCAAGGGCATGACCCTCACTCGCCGGTATACAGCGCTGGGAGACGCCTGTTCTGTGGAGGATTGCCCAGCCATTACTTCAAGTAAGGTTGGTGAGGGTGGTGTTACTGCCCGCCTGACGCTGACCATTCCAAGGGATATGTACAACATAGTGGTCGAAGACGTTCCCCCCAGCGGAATGGAAGTATTCAATCCTGATTTAAATATCAATCAGGGCGATATTTTCCAGCCTGAAAATGATGTTGCCAATCCCTTTGGCGACGGATGGGGTATGTGGTGGTTTAGCCAGGCTGAAATCCACGATGACCTCGTGCGTTGGTCCGCGGCTTACTTGCCTGCTGGCACATACGAATTGATATATCAGATGACTCCGTACGCAGCCGGAGAATTTCAAGTCATCCCAGCCCGTGCCTGGCAGTATTACTTCCCAGAAGTTCAGGCGGCGACAAATGGGAGCATTTNNGGAAATAGGATAAATCGGACATCGAAGTCGGGATAGAATGCCAGCTAATTATTGACCTTTATCACATGACATGCTTGCGATACGGCTTTATATTTCATTGGAGTTATTGTGCTGCTTGCGGAGGAGGTCTCCATGTGGTGGCAGGTCATCATTGCAATCGTAACCCTGGGGTGTGCTGTTGAGGCGATCCGGGCGAAAAAGTTGTTAGTCTCAGCCATGTGGCTGGCTGGCACCAGCGCCCTGGTCGCATTACTGTTATATATATTGGGCGCTCCTGAAATTGCTGTCATAGAGTTGAGCGTAGGGGCGGGGTTGGTCACCGTCCTTTTTGTGTTTGCCATCAATTTAACAGGTGAGGCAGCGCCCCCCTTCAGGTCCTTAATTCCCAAACCTTTAGCGTGGGTAGTCATTGCGATTACCACTGGAACACTCATTTGGCTCAATCTTCCGATGTTAGGGGCATCTTTGCCTGATGTGCAGGGACTAACTTTTCAGGCTGCATTCTGGGAAAACCGCCAGGTGGATGGGTGGTTGCAGATCGTGCTGATATTTACGGGTGCCCTGGGATTGCTTGGGCTGCTTGCTGATGAGAAACCCCATCAGGATGATGAGGAGGTAAGCGCATGAGTCTGGCGAGCATTATTATTCTGGTGATTTTAGGTTTGGTGGGCATCGGGCTATATGCCTTGTTGATCACCCGGAACCTCATCAAAGTGGTGATCGGTTTGCAGATGATGGTCAAAGGTGCCATTTTGGCGCTGGTATTGGCAGGCAGGTTGTCCGGTCAGGTTAACCTGGGTCAAAGCCTGGCGCTGACGGTTGTTGTGGCAGATACGATTGTCGCCGTGATCGCTTTGGCGCTGGCAGTGCAAATCAGGCGTCATTGCGGCACGCTTGACCTGAATGACCTTGCGACCTTGAGGAGATAAGCCTTGCCAACAATTTTCCTCATTTTATCAATGCTGCTGCCCTGGATGGGTGCATTGCTGGTCTTGCTGGTCGGAGACCGCCATGCACGCTGGCAGCATGGCTTGGCGGTTGCTTTCTCGTTGGCAGGCGGCGTCTCATCGCTTCTCCTGCTACCTTCAGCGTTTGAGCGATTGGTGGTCTCATTGCCTGTCGGCGGGGTGTTTGGCGATTTCACCTTCGTTGCGGATGGTTTAGGTGTATCCCTGGCAGCCATTGCTACTGTCATTGGTTCGTTAGCGGTGATCTTCTCAGTTGACTATATGAAGGGCGAAGCGCAACTGGGACGCTATTACGCCTTCGTCTTGTTCTTTATTGGTGCAATGGTCGGGTTGGTCCTCAGCAGCAACCTCTTGCTCATGTTCATTTTCTGGGAAATTACTGCGCTGTGTTCGTATGCACTGATTGCCTTTAATAATGATGATCCCAAAGCGGTGGCGGGTGGTATCAAAGCCCTGATTATTACCCAATTGGGTGGCATTGGATTGCTGGTTGGCGCGCTGGTCTTATATAGTTCATCCGGGTCGTACGACATACAGGCATGGTTGGCAAACCCGGCAATGGTGCCTGCCAAGCTGTTGCCATTGATGGCATTTGGCGCACTGATCGCTGCGGCTGCCAAATCNNGCCCAGTTCCCGTTCCAGACCTGGCTTCCAGACGCAATGGAAGCGCCTACACCAATCAGCGCTCTTATCCACGCAGCCACGATGGTCAACGCGGGCGTGTATCTCCTGGCGCGTTTCTACCCTTTGTTCAAGGATGTGCCATTTTGGCGGGAAGCGGTCATGGGGGTTGGCGTCATCACAGCCGTCATGGCAGCCATCATGGCGGTGGTAGCAACGGATTTGAAACGGGTACTGGCATATTCCACCGTCAGCCAACTCGGGTACATGGTCTATGCGGTTGGTGCGGGGGCAATTTACGCAGCCCAGTTCCATCTGCTTAGCCATTCCATCTTCAAAGCGCTGCTATTCCTGGGCGCTGGTGCGGTTATTCACAGCGTCGGAACCCGCGACATGCGCCTGATGGGAGGCTTGGGCAAGCAGATGCCGTTGGTTCGCACAGTATTTGTCATCGGCGCATTGGCTTTGGCAGGGATTCCTATCCTGAACGGCTTCTGGAGTAAGGAACTCGTCCTGGAAGGCGGGCTGGCAAATGGTCCTTTATGGATGTATATCCTGATGGTGTCAGGCGCTGGTTTGACTGCGTTTTATACCTGCCGGATGGTCAGCATGGTATTCTTTGGCGAACCTCGCACTCACCTGCACGGGCATGACGCCGGCACAGCCATGAAAATCGCCCTCATTCCGCTGGCGTTTGGTGCATTGACTTCCTGGTTATTGGCTGGACCTTTCAGCCACTTATTGGGAGAAGAAAGCCTGCCGTTTCATGGCGTGCATACCTTAACCACACTTCACATTTTGGAAGAAATCATTAGCATACCTACCTTGATTGCGCTGCTTGTGGTTGCCCTCGGCCTGTTAGCCTGGTGGCAGCGGGGCAGGTTAGGGTGGATGGCGAAGGCTTTCAACTGGTTAGGCTGGTCAGCTGAGCATAGTTTTGGATTTGAAGCGATCAATCACGCTATCGTCAACGGAACGCAGGCGACGGGTGAAGGCTTACGTGTCACGCAAACCGGGCAGCTCAATTGGAATGTGATGGGTATCTTGATAGGCTTGCTGGCAGTCCTGGCAACCTTGATCATCTTTGGACTGGGAGCGTAATGACATGGATGTGAGCCTTCTGACCAGTTTATGGGTTGCGCTTCCGTTGCTCTCATCGCCTGTCATTTACCTTATTGGGCGGCTTACGGTCCGGCGTACGCCTCACAAAGCAAATCCGGCTGGTTGGCTGGCAGTGGCGGCACTTGCCATTGACGCCATTCTGCTGGCTTTGACAGTGGATGCCAACAACAAAGGTATTGCAACCGCCTTCAAATTTGGCGATGTTGTCATGCGGGCGGACGGCATCAGTTTTGTACTGGGGGGAAGCGCTGTTCTGCTTGGCTTGCTGGTAACCATTTTCTCCTTGCAGTATATGGCAGGGGAAGAGGGTGAGGAAAAGTATTACGCCTTATTGACTGCCATGATCGGAACAATTGTTGGGCTGGGCTGCACGCGCGACCTGTTCAATTTATGGGTTTGGTTTGAAGCCATGGCAATTACCTCCTACATGCTGGTCGCCTTCTACCGGGAACAACCTGCATCACTTGAAGCCGGTATCAAGTACCTGGTTCAGAGCGCTGTGGGTTCCACCCTTGTTCTGCTGGGCATTGCTTTGGTATTTGCTTCAACCGGCTCTCTGGATTTAGACCACATTATGTTGGTTACACAATCCGGTTCAACCCTGCTGCTCGCAGCCGGCGCCTTATTCCTGATAGGGTTTGGCGTCAAGGCAGCCCTGGTTCCCATGCATACCTGGCTGCCGGATGCGCACTCTATGGCACCCAGCGGTATCAGCGCCATGCTCTCCGGCGTGGTCATTGAGGCGGGATTGGTAGCGCTGTTGCGCGTGATGGGCGCAATTTCAGGTTCGAGTTTAGCCTGGGGTTGGTTGCTGTTGGGGTTTGGGCTGCTGAATATGACGCTGGGCAACTTGTTGGCATTACGCCAAACGCAAGTCAAGCGCTTGCTGGCTTTCTCGAGCATCAGCCATGTGGGCTATATGTTGGTCGGTTTGGGTCTGGCGGTGACATACGGGCTGCATGATGGCGCTGCTGGCGCATTCTTCCATCTCATCACGCACGCCCTGATGAAGGGTCTGGCATTTCTGGCAGTCGGCGCTTTGATGTATGGGCTATACCTCGCTAATCACAAGCATGACGCCTTGATGGTGGATGATTTGAATGGTGCCAGCAAACGATATCCTCTGGCAGTTTTCGGACTGAGCATTGCCGTGCTGGGTCTGGGTGGGTTGCCACCCCTGGCAGGCTTTATGTCCAAATGGCAAATCTTTGTGGCAGGGGCTGAGGCACAAAGCACAGCGGCATTGGTTATTGTCATTTACATGGCGCTCAATAGCGTCTTATCACTTGGGTACTATGCGCCGCTGGTGAACCGCATGTATCGCAAGGAACCGTCGCCGGTCATCCTGACCGGAAAACGAATCGGCTGGCAGATTAGCTTGCCATTGGTCTTGTTGACTGCTGCGGTCATCTTGCTGGGCGTTTACCCGACAGCGCTTTCCTGGCTGACGGATACTGCCGCGACGTCACTTTTGGCATTATTTGGTGCAATCTAAGGGATGCAATCATGAATATACTTCTGACCCCTCCAATTGCATTTCTGATTTACGTGTCACTGGTTTTCCTGATTTATATGTTGGGAAAAGCCCTGGCGTCTCCGGAATCACCCAGCGCCGCCAAATCCAGCCTGTATGGAAGCGGCGAGGTAGCGCCAAAGGAAATGGCAGCTCCCGGGTACCGTCCCTTCATGGTCGTTGCCTTCTTCTTTGCAGTCTTGCATTTGAGTATCCTGGTGATTGCCAGCGGGGGATTGACGCCGCGTTTGGTACCTTATCTACTAGGTGTGTTGATTGCCCTGGTTGCCTTCATTTTGGGCTAACCTGAGGAGGTTATTGGTATGTTGACATTGGCTGAAAAAGTCAAACAAGGATTAAAGACCTGGGCATTGGTCAATTCGCCCTGGGTCATCCACTTTAATAGCGGTTCCTGCAATGGCTGCGACATTGAAATCCTGGCAACTTTGACTCCGCGTTACGATATGGAGCGCTTTGGGGTGAAGCTGCAGGGCAGTCCCCGTCATTCAGATATCTTGATCTGTACCGGTCCAGTCACCTTGCAGGCACGCGACCGGCTGCTCCGGGTGTATGAGCAGATGCCGGAGCCGAAGTTTGTGGTGGCGGTTGGTTCTTGCGCCATTTCTGGCGGCGTCTTCCAGGGATGCTATGGTGTGGTTGGCAATATCAGCGAAGTACTGCCTGTGGATGCCTTTATCCCGGGTTGTCCCCCGCGACCTGAAGCCATCATCCACGGTGTAGTTGCTTTGCTGGGGAGTTTGAAATCCAAAACAGAAGCAGCGATAAAGGAGCAGGCATGACAACCCTATCAGCTCTCGAGCGTGCCACTGAAATCCTGTCCCCCTGGACGCGCTGGTCCAANNCAGGCATTGATTGACGCACATTGGGGATACCTGTCCGCCATTGTTGGTTTGGATGAACCTGGTGTGGAAACGACCACCAGTGAAGAAATGAAATGGGAACGGCTTTCCAGTGAGCAGGTCAGTGAACACAACGTGACGGCAACCCAAACGCGCGAATCCTTCGTGGTGCTGTATTGTTTTTGCGCCGGAGATGCAATTGCCACCATCCGCGTACATCCCCCGACGCCTGAAGAAGCCAGCGTGCCGACGATTTGCGGTGTGATTCCTTCAGCAACCCTCTATGAACGTGAATTAATGGAGTTATTTGGAATTGAAGTAGTTGGCACACCGGATACGTCGCGCCTAATCCTCCCTGAGAATTGGCCAGCAGGGGTGTACCCGATGCGAAAGTCATTTAAAGGTCTGGAAAAAGAGTAGAGGAGAGAGGCGATGGATAACCAAACCTCCAAAAGCAAGTTTATTGTTCCGATTGGTCCGCAGCATCCAGCCCTGAAAGAACCCGGGCATTTTACATTTACTGTAGATGGTGAGGTTGTTACCGATGCAACCGTCAGGTTGGGGTATGTGCATCGCGGCATTGAAAAAGCCTGTGAGGAGCGAAATTATGCCCAGGACATGTACTTGCTTGAGCGGGTGTGCGGTATATGCTCGCACGTGCATGCCACTGCCTTTGTCCTGGGGGTGGAAAAGCTTGCAGATGTAGAAGCGCCGCCGAGGGCGCAGGCGATCCGCACCCTGGTCGGCGAGCTGGAGCGTATTCACAGCCACTTCCTCTGGTTGGGGGTTGCTGCCCATGAGGGCGGGTTCGACACATTGTTTATGTACTCGTGGCGAGACCGCGAAACTGTCATGGATTTACTTGAATTGATTAGCGGCAATCGGGTGCATTACTCCATCAATACCCTGGGCGGTGTGAAGTTGGACATCACACCTGAGCACAAAACCGCTCTTCTAAAGGGCGTTGACTTTCTCGAAAAACGCACAGAGCATTATCTTAAAGTCGTCACAACCGATGAGACATTCCTGGGGCGCACACGGGGTGTAGGAGCGCTGTCTCGCGAGCAAGCAGACCTGCTAGGCGCTATCGGACCAACTGGGCGGGCGTCCGGAGTTCCGCGCGACGTGCGTATTGATGCTCCTTATGCTGCTTATGCAGATTTTCCTGCCAATTTAATCCTTCACGAGGGCGGCGATTTATCAGCCCGCTTTGTGGTACGTATGAAGGAACTTTTAGACGCATACCGGATCATCCGCGATGTCTTAGACCGCATGCCCGCAGGCGACTTGTCCGTGCGGGTGCCACGCCGTATTGCTGAAAATGAAACCATCAGCCGGGTTGAAGCGCCACGGGGTGAATTGTTCTATTACATCAAGAGCAACGGCACCGATATGCCTGAGCGCGTCAAAGTGCGCACACCCAGCCTGTGTAATTGGGGAACAGTCCTGACCACTGTGATTGGACAGAAGTTGGCTGATGTACCCATGATCCTGGCAGGTATGGACCCTTGCTTTTCTTGCAACGACCGTATGGTTGTGATTGAGCGGCGCGCTGAAGAACAAATTTGGACGTGGGAAGACTTCCGCCGCTATGGAATTGAGTATTACAAATGATGACGCTCTCNNGCCTGGTTGGACCGCAAACTGGTGGCACGCTATCAAAACCGGGTGGGACCGCGTTGGTTCCAGCCGCTGGCAGATACCGTCAAACTCCTCTCCAAGGAAGAAATATCCCCGGCGGGTGTGCACAAAGGCTTGTTCATCCTGCTGCCGGTCATTGGCTTGGCTGCAGCGCTCACTGCGGCACTTTATGTACCCATGGTTGGTCTGGCGCCTGCCCTCAGCTTCAAAGGCGACCTGGTGGTGGTGGTCTACCTGCTGAGTGTGATGACCTTTTGCCTGGGATTGGCAGGCGCAAATTCTGCGGACCGGTTCTCAATTATCGGTGCAACCCGTACCCTGACCCAGCTCTTCAGTTATGAAGCGCCTTTCATGCTGGCTTTGCTCGGACCAGCCATCGCAGCAAATTCGTGGCAGATTAGCACCATCAATGAATTTGCCCGCGGTAATTGGTGGATGATCCTGACCCAGCCAATTGGCTTTGCCATCGCATTGGTGGGTCTGATGGGAAAATTGGAACTCCCGCCTTTTGACGCACCCGAAGCGGAAACAGAAATTGTGGCAGGCGCATTGACCGAATACAGCGGTCGCGGATTGGCGATTTTCCACCTGGGCAAGGATGTGGAACTGGTCATCGGGTTGACGTTGATGGCGTCCTTTTACCTGGGCGGTCTCACAAACCCGCTGGATGCCCTGTGGAAGGTGCTGGTGCTGTTGCTGGTGCTGACCGGGTTGCAGTCCCTGTTTGCGCGCTTGCGCATTGACCAGACGGTGGGTTTATGGTGGCGGGTGGGCGCCATCCTGGGTGTCATTCAGCTGTTGGTTATTATTATTGGACGTTGGGTGGGACCGTTCTTACCGTTTTTGAGAGGTTAGATACATGACTATTGGTGCTATGCTAGGCGATATACTTGAATCCCTGTTTAAAAAACCCGTGACTGAGCGTTATCCCTTTGAGCGCAAAGCCACACCTGAACGTTTGCGAGGTAAGTTGTATTGGGAGCCAGAGAAGTGTAGTGGCTGCCAGTTATGCGTCAAGGATTGTCCGGCAAACGCGATTGAATTGATCGTGTTGGATAAGGTTGCCAAACGGTTTGTGATGCGCTATAACCCGGACCGTTGTACCTTTTGCGGAGAGTGTGTGGAGAGCTGCCGGTTTGACTGCCTGGGGCTGTCCAGCGAAGACTGGGAGTTGGCTGCCCTCAACCGCGACTCTTTTGAAGTATTCTTTGGGAAGGACGAGGACGTTGAGACCCTCATGGCGCAGATCGCTAGCCAGTATCCTGGCAATACCAAAGAGTGACCCTGACTCGCGTTTGGCTGTCATTGGCATTGGCAACGAACTGCAGGGGGATGACGCAGCCGGGGTGATGGTTGCCAGGCGATTACACAAAATTAAACTTCCCCAAAATAT
>DFYN01000109.1:0-803 GCA_002383615.1 Anaerolineaceae bacterium UBA4081 | reverse complement strand
CCTACCGTGCTGGCTGAATTCCTGATACAGGATTTGGGTTGCCAGGTGTTTATGCTTGCCATCCAACCGATGCAAATTGAATTCGCTACGCCCATCAGCCTGCCGGTCAGGCGCGCAATTAACCGACTGACACAATTCTGGCGGCTTACCTATTGCTAAAAATTGCAATAAGGTTGATAATTACTTGCCGGCGTGAACNNTTCAGTGATCGCTGCGATTGGTTTAACCGCCATGAAAATTGTGGTAGGTGTGCTCACAGGCAGCCTGGGCATCCTGGCTGAGGCAGCCCATTCCGGGTTGGATTTGGTAGCTGCGCTGGTGACCTTTTTTGCTGTCCGGTTAAGCGGCAAGCCCGCCGATGCACAGCACAATTTTGGACACGGAAAAATCGAAAACCTGTCTGCGCTGTTTGAGACACTGCTCTTACTGGTAACCTGTATCTGGATTATTTACGAAGCAATCCAGCGGCTGTTTATCCATCCTGTGGATGTGGATGCATCCATTTGGGCTTTCTTGGTTATGGCTGTATCCATTGCAGTGGATGCAACCCGCTCCAAGATGCTCTTTGCTGCAGCCAGGAAACACAACAGCCAGGCGCTGGAGGCGGATGCCTTACATTTCAGTACCGATATTTGGAGCTCCAGCGTGGTTATTGGTGGTTTGATCCTGGTAAAGATTGCAGAATGGACGGGTTTAACCTGGCTGCACAAGGCTGATTCGGTAGCTGCGCTGGGCGTAGCGCTCATTGTGATGTATGTCAGCGTCCAAATGGGGATAAAGACCATCAAAGGGTTGCTGGATAC
>DFYN01000005.1:1251-2610 GCA_002383615.1 Anaerolineaceae bacterium UBA4081 | reverse complement strand
TCGCCCCACAGTGAAATGCGTCGGAACGATAATATCTTATTTGCGCCCTTCGCGCCTTTGCGTTAATGTGCTTAATTAAATACTCCTCCATGTAACTCTGGACGCCCTGCTACCGACTGCATGCCTTTCCTCACTTTGACGCGCCCCCTTCAATCGGATATACTTCTCCTCAAGAGACCTTCTATTGACCCAGGAGACATATCTTATGACCGACAGTAACTTCAAGTTAACTTATTCCACCATGTACAACCCGCCCGAAGAGCTGCACACCCGCTTTGAACAGGCGCTGGCAGGCGTTATTGCCCGATTGGGGCAGGAACACGCCATGATTATCAACGGCAAGGATGTCCTTACCTCTGCCAAATTTGAAGACCGTTCCCCCACCAACACCGACATTGTGCTGGGTATTTTCCAAAAAGGTGGCAACCAGGAAGCTAACGACGCCATCGCCGCCGCCAAGAAAGCCTTCCCCGTCTGGAGCCGAACTCCCTGGCAGAAGCGGGTAGACTTGGTGCG
The DNA here is from genome assembly GCA_002383615.1 of Anaerolineaceae bacterium UBA4081. Classification (GTDB taxonomy): domain Bacteria; phylum Chloroflexota; class Anaerolineae; order Anaerolineales; family Anaerolineaceae; genus UBA4081. The sequence goes on along the minus strand of DFYN01000005.1, from coordinate 2,094 downwards.
TAAAGCTGCCGCCATCATGGATGAGCGCACCTTTGAGATGGGCGCAGTAGTTGCGCTGGAAGTGGGCAAGAACCGCATGGAAGCGCTCGGCGACGTGGCTGAGACTGCCGACCTATTCCGCTACGCCTGCGACAGCATGGAGCGCAGTGATGGATTTATCATCCCCATGTCTGATGACCCCGTGCAAGCGCTGGGATTGGTCAGCAACAACGTCAGCGTATTGCGCCCGTACGGCGTCTGGTTGGTCATCAGTCCCTTCAACTTCCCGGCTTCCCTGACGGGTGGTCCAACCGGAGCGGCGTTGGTGGCTGGCAACACGGTCGTGATGAAGCCCGCCACAGACACTCCCTGGACTGCCCGCCTGATTGCCGAGTGCCTGCGCGATGCAGGTGTACCGGACGGCGTATTCAACTACGTCACCGGCGGTGGAGCAACCCTTGGGCAAGCGCTGATTGAGCACCCGGATGTGGCTGGCATCACTTTTACCGGCTCATTTGATGTGGGTATGAAGATTTACCGAGATTTTGGCACTGGAAAATGGGTGCGCCCTGCCATTCTTGAGTTAGGCGGTAAGAATGCCACCATCGTATCGCGCCACGCCAACCTGGAAGACGCTGCTGCCGGCATTATCCGCTCTGCGTTTGGGTTGCAGGGGCAGAAGTGCTCTGCCTGCTCGCGGGTCCTGATTGAAGAGCCAGTTTATGACGAAATGGTCAGTCGCATGATTACCATGACCGAAAAACTGGCGATTGGCGACCCAACCTCACGTGACATTTTCCTCGGTCCGGTTGTGAATAAATCATCGTACGCTGATTACATTGCGTTTACTGATGAGCTTCGTAA
>DFYN01000005.1:0-1234 GCA_002383615.1 Anaerolineaceae bacterium UBA4081 | reverse complement strand
GCCCATCACCACAGTTGGCAAAGTGAAGAGCCTGCCTGAGGCAATGACGATTGCCAATGATGTTGCCTACGGTTTGACCGCCGGATTCTACGGCGCAGAGGACGAAGTGGACTGGTTCTATGACGGCATTGAAGCTGGCGTCACATACGCCAACCGACCGCTGGGAGCCACCACCGGTGCCTGGCCGGGTTTCCAACCCTTTGGTGGATGGAAAGGCTCCGGCTCCAGCGGCAAGAACTCGGGCGGCGTCCATTATCTTCAGCTTTACATGCACGAGCAGATCCGCAACCGCGTCCGCCGCGCATAATCCATAAACTGGGCAAAACCCCGGTTCCAACGGAGCCGGGGTTTCTCCTACCCTCGGAAGGTAAATGGTATGTCCAAATTATGTTCAATGAAGGAAGCTATCCAATCGTATGTGCATGATGGTGACAGCCTGTACGCTGCCGGGTTCACGCACCTCATCCCTTTTGCTGCCGGGCATGAGATTATCCGCCAGGGGCGCAAGAACCTGACGCTGGCACGCGCCACGCCCGACCTGATCTATGACCAAATGGTGGCGGCAGGCTGTGCCAGCAAGGTCATTTTCTCATATATGGGCAATCCGGGTGTGGGCTCGCTGCGGCTGGTGCGCAACGAAGTCGAAGCCGGGCGTTTGGAAATTGAGGAATACTCCCACTTTGGGATGATATCCCGTCTGCAAGCAGGCGCTGTCGGGCTGCCATTCATGCCCATGAACCTGACGGCGGCAGAAGACCTTGAGCATGCCAACCCGCTTATCCAACGTGTCACCGACCCTTATTCAGGTAAAGAGGTGGCAGTGGTGCCGGCGCTGCACCCGGACATTGCCATCATCCACGTTCAGCGCTGCGACGCCAACGGTAACAGCCACATTTGGGGCATTATCGGCGAGCAAAAAGAGGTGGCGTTTGCAGCCAAGCACGTCATCATCACCGCAGAGGAAATTGTCAGCGAAGACGTCATCCGCTCCGACCCCAACCGTACANNGTGCCGTATGCCGCCCACCCATCCTACACACAGGGTTATTACGACCGCGACAATCTCTTCTACATGGCATGGGACAAGATCAGCGAGACGATGGAAAGCGCTCGTGCATGGGTGGACGAATGGGTGTTTGGCGTGCCTGACCGGGCTGCCTACTGGCAAAAATTGGGCAGCGAGACCCACAAACGCCTGCAGGTCAAACCTCGCCTGGCAGCACCTGTAAATTATG
>DFYN01000049.1 GCA_002383615.1 Anaerolineaceae bacterium UBA4081 | reverse complement strand
TTCCTCCGCCAAGTACAGGCGTCGGCATGACAGGCTTGGTGGCAGCTTTATTGTGATGTGGCAAGGTCTGTGACCTTGCCACCAGGTTGACCGCCGAAAGGGCAGGTGATTTCACCTGCCCGGTGTGGTATTTGTCGCAATGTCTAAAGATACTCTTTGAGATACCTTGAGCGGGTCGGATGCCGTAATTTGCGCAGGGCTTTGGCTTCAATTTGGCGGATGCGTTCGCGAGTAACGTTGAAATAGCGGCTGACCTCTTCCAGGGTGTGGTCTTTTCCATCCAACAGACCAAAACGCAGTTCAAGCACCTGCCGCTCCCGTTCGCTCAGCGCACCAAGTGCGCTCTGCACCTGCTCACGCAACATTTCACGGGCAGCCGCATCCATCGGTTCCAGGGCTTCCTCGTCTTCAATAAAATCACCTAGTTGAGATGATTCCTCATCACCAACAGGTCTTTCAAGCGAAACCGGCTCTTCTGCAGATTGCAGCGTGCGTTCCACTTTCTCAGCTGCCCAATCCCAACGACGCTGAAGTTCAGGGTCAATGGGTCGTCCCTCCGCCTGTGCTGCACGGATGGCTGCCGCATCATCTGCATGCAAAAATTCGGCATCCAATGCCAATTCCCTGTTATTTGGGTCGCGACCCAATTTTTGTACTAAAGTTCGCTGTACCCGCAGNNGTGCTGAATTTAAAGCCACGGCTGGGGTCAAACTTGGAAACAGCCCGCAGCAACCCCAGGTTGCCCTCCTGGATAAGGTCCAGGAAGGATACGCCGCGACCCAGGTAGCGTTTGGCAATGCTGACCACCAGCCGCAGGTTGGCGCGAATCAGCGTTTGATTGGCTTCATCCGCGCGGCGGGCAACCGCTTCAATTTCTTCTTTCAGCACTGATTCGTTATCTTGATTTTTCTCAAACCATTCAATGGGAGGTAATGCATCATCCTTACCCAGACAGTCCATCAAGCGTGTAGCAGTTGTCTCCGGCAATAGGTACAGGCATTGGAAAATTGTGAAGGCGCTGCGCACTAATTCGTCCCAATTGGGGTCTTTTCCCCAAGTTCCAGTGTTCAGGAAGGTACGCAAGTAGGAGGATTCAGTGGCTTGCCATTTCTCATGGAGCGCCTGGGCTTCCGCCAGGACAAGTTGTAAAAGGGGCATGCCGCCATCCGAGAGGCGGTCAGAGTCGCTGTGCAATTTTATCCAGGCGGCTTCAAGTTCCTCATAGATGAGGCGATACAGGGCGGTGTAATATCCCGCTTTTCCTACAGGGATGGTCACTTGTGAGCGGAGTCGTTCCACGCGCCTTTGTGCTTCAATTCGCTCTGACAGGCGGAATTCGCTGTCAGCGTCTAATAACTTAATTTGACCAATTTCTTTCAGGTACAATCGCACCGGGTCTTGGGATAACTCCACGGCAATTACCGGATCTTCCACTGGTTCGAGGGGGTCTTCGGTTATGACCTCAGCCCATTCCTCGCTGACTTGCTCCAGACTGCTCTCGTCGGGTTCCTCTTTTGTCAGCAGGTCTTCTTCCAGGTCCGGGATGAGGTCGTTTGGTTCCTGATCCGGAGCAGATACATGTGGCTTGCGCACACGCAGTTTGCGGGTGGATTCAATTGGCGCTGGTTGATTTTCACCATCAGGAAGCGGGGGCGTCTTTTTAGAAGGCATGCGGTAAATATACCATAGCGTCGCTTAATTAACCAAATTGAAATGGTAGCGCAAGTGCCTTATCCAGCCGGGAGCGGGTTTGGGTGAGCTGGATAAATAAGTCGTCATAATTCAAGCCCGTATCTTGTGTGTCGGGGTCATTTGCCATAAACCGGACCTGGTCGATGTTCATTTGAACACGCAAGCGTCGAATGGATAACAGGGTGCGGGTCAGATCATCGAGCAACTGTGATTCACTGGGCTCTTTTTGCCCCAGCGGTTTAAGTAACTCGTCCAGCAGAGGTTGTAATTCCTCTGTGATGGTGGATTTGATGTGGGGCAGCGGATCCATGTCTTCCGAACGCAGGGCGGCAAAGAGCAGTTTTGCCAGTTCGTGGTGACTGGCTTGCTCAAAATCAGCCGGTGTCACGCGGGATAATCCTGCCGCAAGTAACACTCGATCCACCGGATAGACTGCATCGGGTTTGTGCAACAAGAGCTGCAAACAATGCCGTTCTTGTAAAATTGCCTTTTGGGCAGGACCGCGCTGCAAGCCCATTGCCGACTCGGGCTTCACCACCGGTTCAGTGGTACGCCTGCGCGCCGGGCGGGAAAGACCGGCTGACGGCGACTGCAAGGCGCGTTCATCCACCCTCAACAGACGGGCAAGTTTCTGTCGGTAGGCATCCCGTTCTACTGCATCCGGCACGTCTTCGATCAAAGGCAGTACCTGGGATGCGATTTCACTTTTGGTTTTCGGGTCTTCCAGGTCGCGCCCGGCTGCCAGGGTGAGCATGACGTGTTCCACAATCGGTTTGGCAGCCGTCAGGATTTGCTCCCATTCATGCGGGTCGCGCAGCACCACTTCATCAGGGTCCATGCCCGGTGGCAGGGTGGTCACGCGCACATCCGCATCCAGGCGAGCTTCATGACGCAACAATCCGCGCGGGTCAAAGGAGAGTTCTTCGCTATGGTCCATGGTCTGGCGGGCAATTTCCAACCCACGCAACGTGGCTTGCTCGCCGGCTGCGTCTGCATCCAACGCCAGAATAATCTTGCTGGTGAAGCGCTTAAGCATACGCAGCTGGTCTTCTGTCAGGGCAGTACCCATTGGTGAGACTGTGGCAGAGAAGCCTGCCTGGTGCAGGGCAATTACATCCAGGTAGCCTTCGACGATAACCACTTGATTCTGGGCGCGGATGGGCTTGCGCGCCAGATCCAACCCGTACAGCAGGCGTCCTTTGTCAAAAATAGGGGTTTGCGGCGAATTAAGGAACTTGGGCACATCATCCGGGTTGAGGATGCGTGCGCCAAAGCCGCACATGCGCCCCATGCTGTCGCGGATAGGGAACATGATGCGATTGCGGAATCTGTCGTAAAAACCACCGCCTTGTTGGCGTTCGGTGATTAACCCGGCTTGCATCAAATCCTGGCTGGAATAACCCTTGGCGGTGAAGTAATCCAATGTGCCTTGCCAGCCATCCGGGGCGTACCCCAGACCGAAGGCTTCCATCGTTTCAGGCAGCAAGCCACGTTTTTTGAGGTATTCCAGGGCGGGTTGTCCTGCGGGTGACTGGGTGAGGTGGTGGCGGTAATACGTCACCGCCTCTTCCAGCAGGGTGCGCAGGCGGGCATATTCTTCTTCAGCTTGCTGTTTCTCGGGAGTCAAGGCTTCCAGCGTCACGCCGGCTTTCTGCGCCAGTGTCCGCAGGGCTTCGGGGAAGTCGCAGTTGTCCTTCTTCATGACGAAACGGAAGATATCACCGCCCTCGTTGCATTGACCAAAGCAGCGCCAGGTGCCCGATTCTGGGAAGACGACAAAAGCAGG
>DFYN01000131.1 GCA_002383615.1 Anaerolineaceae bacterium UBA4081 | reverse complement strand
AAGCGCACCAGCGTTCCCATTCTTTGAGATTGACAGAATATATCTCCTATACTATACTCTGGTACAGTATATTCCGGAGGTTATCAGCGTATGCCCTTATATGAATTTAGATGCGAATCCTGCGGTGAACGCTTTGAGAAACTGGTGCGCTGGAGCGACGCGGAACAAAAACCGCACTGCCCACATTGCGGCGGCGAGGAAACCCGCAAACTAATCTCGACCGTTTCATCCTTTGGCAGTGGTGAATCCAGCAGCGGCTTATCCTCAGGCGGGTCATGCGGCTCGTCCGGCGGCTTTTCCTGAGGCGGCTAAATCATCTCGCTGCGTGACAGCGAATTGAGGCACCCAATGGCTAAAATGACGGATACTGACCGAACGACATTACGCAACCGCCTGCGCCGGATTGAAGGACAGGTGCGCGGCGTGACTGCCATGCTGGATGAAGACCGCGACTGCCGCGAGATTGTGCAGCAACTGGCTGCCATCCGCGCTGCTGTGCAAGGCGTCAGCCGCGCCTTTTTGGAGCAGTATATGGCTGACTGCCTGCTTGACCCAGATGACCTTTCCCCCGAGCGCCGCGCCTATCTGGCGCACGAACTGGCGGAGATGTGGGATAAGGGAAATTAGTAATTAGAGAGCAGTTACACAGTCAATAGGCAAGGTGCAACTATTTCCTCTACTTACTGTTTGCCTACGCTCTAGTCTCTAATCACGGAGGTTTTGATGTCTTCAGCAACTGTTACATGGATAGGCGGCAACAAGTTCGTCGGCACAGATTCGGGCAAGCATTCGGTAGTGCTCTCCACCAGCGAAGAAGGCGTGGGGATGAAACCCTCCGAGCTGCTGCTGGTAGCGCTGGCTTCCTGCACTGCCGTGGACGTGGTTGAAATCCTGCGCAAGAAACGCACCCCGCTGGACAGCCTGGAAATCCAGGTCAGCGGCGAACAAGAGCCGGATCCGCCCTGGACTTACCGGAAGATCCACCTGAAATACATCCTGTCCGGTGAAATGCTGACCCCTGAGAACGTCCAGCAAGCCATCACCCTTTCAGAGGAAAAATACTGTTCTGTGGCTGCCACCGTGCGCGGCAAGGCTGAGATTACCTGGGAGTATGAAATTCTTGGTAGAGAGCAGAGAGTAGTGAGCAGTTAGTCGTGAATAGAAATTTGAGAGCAGGTCTTGCTTGACCTATTCTCTACTCTCTATTCACTAATCTCTCAAAAAACCTTGACTTTTCCTCCCATTTGGGGATAATTGTAGTCACAGGCTGTGACGAAGGAAAGTAAGCCGCCGGATGCTGACAGGAAAACGGGTGCATAGACTGAGACGCCCGCCCAGTTGAAACCGGCTGAAGTTCCCTTCTGAGCCGCTCCGGGGAACGCCCATGCAAGTGAGCCAGTAGTCGGAGACGCCGCGCCCGGCGTTATCGGGGCAGCCAATCGCTTTATCGGCTGTTGGAATAAGCGGACTGCGTCAGGCAGTCAATGAGGGTGGTACCGCGGGAAGTTTGCATCCCGTCCCTTCTTGGGACGGGATGTTTTTATTTTCCTCGCCGTGCAAATCATATGGAATTTGATGGAGGTCGGAATGGCAGACTTGAAAGACATTTTGCGTCAATTAGACATTATCCGTGACAACGCCCTTGCAGCCCTGGATAGCGCAACCAGCGAAGGCGACCTGCAAACCTGGCGTGTCACGCACCTGGGTCGCTCATCAGCCTTGATGGCTGTTTTCAGCGCAATGGGCGGCTTGAGCAAAGAGGAGCGTCCGCAGGTTGGGCAGGCAGCCAATGCAGTCAAAGTGGCACTGGAAGCCGCCTATGACGCCCGTACCGAAGCGCTCAAAGCTGCGGCGGTGCGCAACCTGGAAACCCAGCGGCTGGACATCACCCTGCCGGGTCGCCAGCCACTGCGGGGACACCTGCACCCGCAAACACGCACCCTGCGCCAGATTATCCACATCTTCGCTGAGATGGGGTTCCAGGTCTACCGCTCACGCGAGGTGGAAACGGATGAGTACAACTTTGAGTTGNNTCCTATTGCGGACCCACACTTCACCCGGTCAAATCCACGTCATGCGCGAACTGGCGCCGGAACCCATCCGCGCCATTCTGCCCGGCATGTCGTACCGCTACGAGCAGATGGATGCCAGCCATGAAATCCAGTTCAACCAACTGGAAGTTCTGGCTGTGGGCAAAGGTATCACTTTTGCTGACCTGAAAGGCACGCTGGAAGATTTCGCCCGCCGTATGTTCGGCAGCCAGGTGCATACCCTCCTGCGCCCGTCCTATTTCCCGTTCACCGAGCCCAGCGCTGAACTCAACGTGGAGTGCTTTGTGTGCGGCGGTAAGGGTTGCGGCGTGTGCAAGGGCGGTGGTTGGCTGGAAATCCTCGGCTGCGGTATGGTGCACCCCACTGTGCTGCGCAATGGCGGTTATGACCCGGCGGTCTACTCCGGCTTCGCTGCCGGTATGGGTCCTGAGCGCATTTCCATGCTACGCAACCGCATTGCCGACATCCGCTACTTCTGGGGCGGAGATGTTAGGTTTTTGGAACAGTTTTGAGTGCCCAGTAAATAGAGAGCAGTGACTTGAGAGCAGGTCGAACAGGATGTTTCTATGAGTAATACAGAGGTTCGATGAGCCGCGAAGGATTGGAAAAACTAAATGCTTGGCTAAAAGCTAAGAATCTGGCTGTATTTATATATGCCCAAGTCCTTCCTTCTTTGCCAAGTTCTGAGCAGTACAACCTGACTGATCAAATCAGGCGTGCTGCATCCAGTATTCCTGCTAACATAGCGGAAGGGTATGGTCGGTTCTACTATCAAGAGACCATCAGGTTTTGTTACATTGCCAGAGGGTCTCTCGAAGAACTGATTAGCCACATCGTATTGGCTGAGGAAATTGGTGAGCTTTCATATGTAACTGAAATGGAAGTCCTTCAGTTAGCTGACGAAGTAGGGCGATTGATTAACGGATATATTGCTTACTTGAAGAAATCAAAGATAGGTGAGCATGAACCCGGTGCTTACCACGCCATCAGTGAGGATGATGTTGAGTATTTGTCCTCACCTGACAGGGAACAGGACTGACCTGCTCTCTAGTCTCTACGTAACTAATCACATTTGGAGGTAGTATGCGCATTCCCCTCTCCTGGCTTAAAGATTACATTGACCTCGATTTGTCGCTCGAGGAAATTGCCCAGGCGCTGACCATGGCTGGGTTGGAAGTGGAAAGTATCACCGTCATCGGGCTCCCCATTCCGGAGGCTGTCGATGGGCGGCGCGAATTCCGCATGGATGGGCTGCCCTGGAGCCGCGAGCATTTTGTCGTTGCGGAAATCCTGGAAGTGCTGCCGCATCCCAACGCGGACCGCTTGGTCCTGTGCCGCCTCAANNGTGGCATACGCCCGCGAAGGCGCTCGCCTCTATGATGGGCATCAGCCCGGCTGGGTGCTCACCACCCTCAAGAAGACCAAAATCCGCGGCGTCGACTCTGACTCGATGGTGTGCAGCGAAAAGGAACTGGGTATCTCAGAAGAGCATGAAGGTATCTTGATCCTTGATGCGGATGCTCCAACCGGCACCGCGCTGGTGGATTACATGGGCGATGCGGTCTTTGAAATCTCCATCCTGCCTAACATGATTCGCAACGCCTGTGTACGGGGTGCAGCCCGTGAACTATCGGCAGCGCTGGGTATACCCATGCGCCAACCTTCCATCCCACCTATACAGCGTTCGGGCAAATCCATCACCGGGCAAGCTGCCATCCAAATCAGCGATCCTACCCTCAACCCGCGTTTTGTGCTCGGTCTGGTGCGTCATGCTGACCCCAAACCCAGTCCCTCCTGGGTGCAGCGCCGGCTGCGCATGGCGGGTATGCGCCCCATCAACAGCCTGGTAGATGCTACCAATTACGTCATGTTGGACCTGGGTGAACCCTTGCACGCTTTTGATTATGACGTGCTGGTACAACGAGCTGGCGGCAAAGCCCCAACCATTATCACTCGGGCAGCCAAAGCCGGTGAATCCCTGACCACCCTGGACGGTGTGGAACGTAAACTGGAGCCCTATACCATTTTGGTGTGCGACACTGCCGGTCCGCTTTCCCTGGCAGGCGTGATGGGTGGGCAATCCAGTGAAGTAACCGACGAGACGCGAACAGTCTTGTTGGAAGGCGCCTCCTGGAATTACATCAATGTTCGGCGCACCGCCACTGCCCAACAGCTGCACTCTGAAGCCGGTTACCGCTTCTCGCGCGGCGTGCACCCTGCCCTCGCGTCAGAAGCCGTCCAGCTTTGCCTGGCATATATGGCAGATTGGTGCGGCGGGGAAGTTGCCGAAGGACTGGTGGACGCCTATCCCCAGCCTGTGGTTGACCCGATTGTGGAGCTGACACCTGCAGATGTGCGCAACCTATTGGGCGTAGACCTGACACCGGCTGAAATTGCCGAGTTATTGACCAAGCTGGATTTCAAATGCAGCATCGCTGGCGAAACTGTTACGGTGCAAACGCCTCCCCACCGTCTGGACATCGGCGAAGGCTTGATCGGCAAAGCAGATGTGTTGGAGGAGGTTGCACGTTTGTATGGCTACAACCGCATTCCTTCCACGCGCCTTTATCAAGCCATGCCGTCCTTGCGCGGCGACCCAACCCTGGAGCGCGAAGAAGAACTCAAAGACATCCTGAGTGGGTTAGGGTTGACCGAGATCATCTCATACCGTCTGACCTCGCCCGAACGTGAAGCTCGCGCGCTGCCTCCCGGCGCTGCCGCCCTGCCTGAGAGCGATTATGTTGTCCTTGCTAACCCTATTGCGACTGAGCGGCGGGTGATGCGCCGCAGCCTCCTCGCCAATGTCATGGAGGCATTGGAAAAGAATGCCCATCAACGCGACCGTCTGGCGTTGTTCGAAATGGGTCCGGTTTTCATACCTGTCCAGGGCGAGCGATTGCCAAATGAAACACCGCAGCTGGTCATTGCCCTCACAGGTCAGCGGGAACTTGCTGCCTGGGACCATAAAACTGATGACCTGCTTGATTTTTATGATATGAAGGGGGTGGTGGAAGCCCTGTTGGATACCCTGCATATCCCGGATATCCACTGGACGCCTGAAGGCGGCGCCCATCTGCACCCGGGCGCCTGTGCCGCAGTGTGGAGTGGAGAAGTCAAAATGGGAGAAATCGGCATGCTGCATCCGTTGGTAAAAGAGCGCTACGACCTGACAGCTGCGCCTGTGCTGCTGGCTGAATTTGACCTGAACACCCTTCTGGGACAGGTGCCCTCGCAAAGGACAACCCAGCCGGTACCAACCTTCCCGCCTATCCTGGAGGATATTGCCGTGGTGGTGGATGAAGCCGTCACTGCTGAGCAACTGGAAGCCGTGATCCGCCAGGCTGGCGGCAAACTGCTGGCATCTGTGCGCTTGTTTGATATCTTCCGCGACGAGAAGCTGGGCGCGGGGAAAAAGAGCATGGCGTATGGGCTGACGTACCAGGCGCCAGACCGCACCCTCACAGACAGGGATGCAGCCAGCATCCGCCAACGAGTCATCCGTCGGCTGAAGGAAGAATTAGGCGCAAACCTGCGCAGTTAGGAATCAACCCAAACAACAAAACATCCCCCTGACCAGATCCGTCAGGGGGATGTTCTTATATTTTCACTTGCAAATACGGATGAACACCACTCTAAGTCATAAAAGTGGAGAATAATTTGGTTTCATCATCAAACTTATGCGCCTTTACAATTCACGAATCTCGAATCACGAATTTTGTCTCGTGTTTCGTAATCTCCTCCTTGATTTCATTTGACATTCTATTGGACTCCGGCTATAGTGAATATAGGGAATATTGATCACTATGCGAGTATTTTTCTCCCCCCGGGTTAGACTTACCTGACAGACACACGGAATCAACGTGTGTCTGTTCTTAAATCGCTTCCAAGGAGACTCTGATGGACTCAAGCCTGATCGGTAAATTAGAGAAAGCCAAACGGTACGCAGAGGAACACAACCGATTCCACTTCCATAGTTTCTCTGTCACAGTCGATGGAGATAATAGCGCTCACACCGTCAGTTATGCAGATGGCGAATGGACCTGCGATTGCAGTTTCTTCCAGACGCGCGGACGATGCAGCCACACCATGTCGCTTGAGCTGCTGCTAAAAGACATGCTGCCTCTCAAACAAGAGTAAATAAATGCGAATCAACACAGCCCCGCCAATGGCGGGGCTGTGTTATTTTAATGCCATGTTAAACCGGTTGGATCGTGTAGCCCTTGGTAGCGACTGCCTGGCGGATTTCCGCTTCGGTGACGAGCGCTTCGTCGTACTCAACGACCAACGTTTGGCGCTGATAACTGGCGCGTATCGCTAAGATGCCGGGCAGGTCGTCTTCAATCCCTTCCAAACGCATCGCACACGCAGAGCAGTGCATGTCTAGAATGGACAATGTCAGTTTAGTCATCTCAATTCCTATTGGAACGTAATCGTCCCCACAAACATACCCATCGAGCAGGCAAACCGCAAGCTTGAACCCGCTGGTTGCGCTGGAATGGTCACTACCTTTGTGCCACTGGAATCCAGTAGCGTCTGGTAATTCAACGCCGGGATGGTGAACGCAACCGCGCAGGAGGTCGTATCCTGGGTGACCAGTTTGAGCGTTATCGGGGTGTTGGCAGGCGCGGACAGTTTGCTCGGCTCATAGCCGTAATTGGTGACAGCCAGGGTCAGCTCATCGGGTGAGGATGGCGCCGCCACGTCCTGGCGGGTCAATCCGCCTGCTTGTGTTGGCTCTGCAATTACTGAACCTGGGTTAAACATGGCGGATACCTTGGCAGGGATTTGCGAAAACACAAACGGTGACCCCACTAAAACTAGACCGGTATCGATTGAGATAAATCCCAGAATCAGAAGCGCCACCGCCACAATGCGCAGGAAATACTTTTCCATTAGTGAGCTAAGCCGGGTGGCGAGGTAGGTCAAGCCAAAAAAGACCGGGCTGGTGCCGATGGTGAATGCCAGCAAGATCATTGCTCCGGTCAACGGGTTGCCAGATGCAATCGCCAGCGCCAGCATGGTCTGGGTCACACCGCACGGGATGAGCACTGTCATGGCTCCCAACAACAGCGGCGTCAGGGGCGTAGACTGCGCCTTTGAGGTTCGTCTTAGCCAGCGGGTGACGCGCGCAGGCGGCTCAAAGTTGAAAAACCGGAAAATGGGGTGTACGTTGAACATCCGCAGAGCATTGCCAATCATAAATATGCCAATGGCGAGCTGCAAAATACCACGCATCACAGGTGTGAGTGAGAGAACCGAACCAAGCGCACCCATCAACGCACCTAATAGAGTATAGGCAACCAGTTTCGCTGCAAGAAACAGCAGGATGGGCTGGGCGATGCGGTAATTAACGCGTTTGCTTGCCTTGCCCCGCATCACTGGGACGGAAGCAGCGTCTTTTTCCAACTCCGCTGCCAATGAACCTGTCAGTAATCCACCCTGCACAGCCATGCAGGACAATCCCCCTGTCGTCAACCCAGTAATGAACGCAATCCACAAGGAACTGTCCACAACCACCTCGCACCAATAATATGTAAAACTTCGAATCGTACCAATGCATCTGGCGAATCTATNNTAGCGGCAATTCTATCATAGAAAGTGGATGCAACCTTTGCGTCTTTATAACGTCTTATCTGTAGGTATCACCAGGAGGTCCAGATGAAAAGATGGTTGATGATATTTTTACTGCCTGTTTTACTGCTCACTGCCTGTCATCAAGGGCTGGGTGAAGTGGACATGGATGCAGAAGAAACCGCTGTGTACACTGTTTTACTTCAGAGAAGCGCAAGCTTGTGGGTAATTCAACAGGAAACGCAGGCAACCGGTTATGGCGACCCTGATTCGGATTGGCTGGGTTACATCAATAAAGAGATGCCAGAGGTAAGTCAGGCTACCGTGTCATCTTTCCAGAACCGTAATGCAGAAGAAGGCGTTCTGGATGGTCGCTTTGATGCCAGTATGAACGTTGCTTTGCTTTCTCGTCAAGGATTTGATGAAATCTTCCAGGCAGGTGGTTGGGATGAATTCCATGAGCGCTATCCCCATGCCGACGGTTTCACCACCCTGTCGCGGGTGGGTTTTAATGCGAACTTAAGCCAGGCGCTTGTCTACATGGGCACCATGTCAGGACCACTGGCAGGGGCAGGCTACTATTACTTGCTTGAGAAAGTAGATGGCGTGTGGCAAATCACCCATCAGGTGATGGCGTGGATATCTTAATCTGGCTCCACCTTCCATGCCTGCGCGTACCAACGCAGGTATTCTTCTACATGCGCTGACCAATACTTCGCATCATGCCCGCCCACATTACGGTAATACTCATGCGGAAGGCGGGCGTCTGCCAGTATCTTTTCCAGCGCCTCCGTTGCCAGGGCTTCAGGGTCGCTGCGTCCATAATCCAGCCACACCCTGGGCTGTAGCCCGTCCGGAATGGCTGCCAGCCAGCGCGGCAAGCGTGTGGCGTCGCCGTAAAACACCACCGGGCTGTGTAACCCAACAGTACTGAAGACATCCGGATGCAGCATACTCAGCCGCAGCGCCCAACCCGCTCCGCGCGACAAGCCACCCACTGCGCGACACTCCCTCAGGTCGCAAACAGCGTAGGTTTCCTCAACCCATGGGATGAGCGCTTCCAACACCACAGATTCATAGTTGGAATCCACCGGCGGTACCCGCCAGTAAACTTCCTGTGGCATGACCATCAGAAATGGCGCAGCTGCACCTGACGAAATGAGTTCATCAGCAGCCGTTGTCACCCCCAGCTTCTCCCATTGATCTTCGGTGTAATTCTGTCCATGAAATAAAAACAATACCGGATATCCTCCTGCATGACCCGGGTCGTAACAGGGCGGCAGGTATACCCTCACCGCCATGGGTTTTGGCTGCTGGGGGATGGTCAGAACAGTCCGTTCCACCCGTCCCTCTGCTTCCAAACAGGCAGGTGCAGGCGTTACAACCGGATGCATCGTTGTAGGCGTCAGGGTTGGCATACTCACCGTCGGGATAAACGTCGGGGGAGTAACCGAAGGCAGCGCAGTCGCAATCGTCGTATTGCCAACGGTACAACCTGCCAATAAGCCCAGGATGACCATCCATCCGGCAGTAATCCTAAAAAACATCTGTCAGTGCTCTCCTTGCCAAAGGGGTCACTTGCGATTATACTCAAAAGTGCCGGGGTGTAGCGCAGTTGGCAGCGCACCGCGTTTGGGACGCGGGGGTCGGCGGTTCAAGTCCGCCCACCCCGACCATGCGACCGCCGACCTCCGGTGGTCGCCTTTCTTTGTCAGGAGACACACATGCCCTCCAAGATTGATTTAGTCGTTGAAGCTGTTCGTTATACCGCTGATGGTCGCATTGACCTGCTGCGTGGTTACCTGCGGATTGATTCCACTTACACCGACCGCCGCATATTTACCCGCGATGAGATTGTAGCACTCCTCAAAAAGGGTAAGAAAGTATCAGCCGGTCAACGCCAACCTCTTCTGGCAAGCACTTTTGTAATGACTGCGCCAATCCTCCTCGTCAATGATTCACTCATCACTAAAGGTGCACCTGCCGACCACGACCTGCTGCGCGGTGTCCCCGTTTTCTAGCCCTGTACCCAGATGACCAACCCCTTCCTCTCCATCATCATCCCTGCACGTAATGAGGAAAGCCGCCTGCCCGAAACGCTGGAGAAAATTGACCGTTTCTTGAAGGCGCAATCCTATACCTACGAGGTGTTGGTGGTGGAAAATGGCAGCAGTGATCGCACGTTGGAATTAGCGCAAAAGGCTGCCAAAGCATTACCATACATAAAAGTCCTGCACGAAGAGGGACGCGGCAAAGGGCTGGCAGTGCGGATCGGAATGCTGGCAGCCCGCGGCGCTTACCGCTTTATCTGCGACGCCGACCTCTCCATGCCCATCAGCGAAGTCAACCGCTTCCTGCCGCCGCAAGTTGAGAATGCCGACATTATCATTGGCTCGCGTGAAGCGCCTGGAGCAATCCGCTACAATGAACCGGCGTTTCGTCACCTCACCGGGCGCGCATTCAACAACGTTGTGCGCTGGTTTGCGCTGCCGGGTTTACAGGATACTCAGTGCGGTTTTAAATGCTTCAGCGCCAAAGCCGCCGAAACCATCTTCCCTCTCCAAACCATTACCGGCTGGTCATTTGACGTGGAAGTGCTGTATATCGCCCGCCGGCGCGGCTTTTCCATCGTGGAAATTCCCATCCCCTGGTACTACAACACCGGCAGCAAGGTGAACGTCCTCCGGGACCTGCGCCAGGTGATGCGCGACCTGTGGACCATCTCCCGCAATGCCCGCCGTGGGTTATACGGTTAGGCGCACCTGCTCATTTTTCTTAGCGTTCCTTGTTTGACTTGTCATTAATTCTGGTATTTTTTTCTGTGCTAATGTATACTCATCTACAACCGGATGAACCGGCATAACTTGATTCATATTTTTACCCTCGAGGTGCTTTATGAAGGCATCGGTTACACAGCAACATTTGGCGCACGGCTTGAGCATTGTCTCGCGGGCTGTCGCTGCCCGAACCACACTGCCCGTCCTGGGTAATGTTTTGCTGGCGACAGACGAAGGACGCTTGCGCCTGTCTGCCACCAACCTTGAATTGGGCATCACCTGCTGGATCCCCTGCCAGATTAGCGAGGAAGGTTCCATCACCGTCCCCGCGCGCACCATTGTCGACCTGATCAGCACCCTGCCCAACGATACCGTTGCGCTTACGCTGAACACGCGCACACAAACCCTCAACGTGCGCTGCGGTACTTCCAACACCGACATCAAGGGCATTGACGCCCAGGACTTTCCGCCCATCCCTGTCCCTGACTTGAACGATGGCTTGGACATTGCTGTCACAGATTTCAAAGAGATGATCTCCCAGGTGGCGTTTGCCGCCTCCAGCGATGAAGCCCGCCCCATCTTGCAGGGTGTGCTGATTTCAGTGGACGACCAGCAGATTACCATGGCTGCCACAGACGGCTTCCGGGTTTCCATCCGGACCGCCCTGCTCTCCAACCCGCGCCAGACAGCAGTCAATATCATTGTGCCAGCCCGGGCGTTAACTGAACTGGGGCGTATCGCCACGGATGGCAACCAGACCATTACAGTCATTATCCCGCCAGAACGCGGTCAGGTTATTTTCCACCTCAAGGACGTGGAAGTTGTATCCCAGTTGATTGACGGCACCTTCCCGGATTTTCGCGCCATCGTCCCGAAAGGTTACAAAACCCGAACCGTCATTGCAACCGCTGCCATCCTAAAAGCCTGCCGCCAGGCAGAGATTATTGCCCGCGAAGGCAACAACGTCATCCGCCTCAACCTGGTACCCGGCACAGATGGTCCCGGTGCAGTGGAAATTTCCGCCCAAACCGAAGAGACTGGGTCAAGTGATATCAAAGTGGATGCCAACATTGAAGGCAATCCCATGATCATCGCTTTCAATGTCCGTTTCCTGCGCGAGGTTTTAGATGTGATCAAGAGCCCCAACGTAGCGCTGGAAACCAACGCCAACAATTCACCAGGCAAATTGCAGCCAGTGGGCGATGACAGCTTTGTCCACATTATCATGCCAATGCACATTGGATAGCCCTTACAAACCTGAACTCCACTGCGCCCTCTCTGCCCCATCAGAGAGGGCGCAGCACTAACCAGCCCCCTCGGAGGCAATATGACTTTTTCTTCATCCTCCAAAGAACGCTTGCTCAGCCTGACCCTGGCGCTCGGGCAGTATCCCATCCTAAGCAGCCGGATCCGCGCGCGGATGCGCAAGGAACTGATTGATAGAGGTATCGTCACTTCTCAAGCCTTTGAAGCAGAGGTGCGCGAAAGCGCGGTGCAGTCTCAAAAGCGGGAAGGTTTGGGAGACCCATTCGCGCAAGAGGCATCAGAGTTATGGGAACTGAGAATGTCCCGAGTGCGTGAACAACTCACTGATCTTTTTTTCAGCCAACACCTGACCTTTGAAGTCTTTGAATCGCTGCTAAATGAAGTCCTGGGGGAACATGGTCTGGATGTCGATGGCGTGATGCTATCCCTCAACCCGGAACTAGCCCCCACTGAAATGGTCTTTGAGCAAGCCATGATGATTGAACGCTTGCCGGACCCCCAGCGCGACCAATACGCTGCCCGCTTGCAGGAATCCAAAGTGGTGCTCATCCGCAGCCTGATTAGCGACCAATTACGTTACATTAACATTGCCAAAGACTGGTTCACCATTTCCGACCTGGCTGAGATTCGCCGCCGAAAAATTGGCGCAGGGCGTATCGGTGGAAAAGCCGCCGGCATGCTGTTGGCAGTCCGCATTCTGCGTGAAGCCGGTGGAGAAGCATTGCTCGGCTGCATGGATGTGCCGGAGTCCTACTATCTCGGCTCGGATGAGCTGTACACCTTCATGGCAATCAACAACCTCTTCCACTGGAATGACCAGAAATACAAAACAGAAGAGGAAATGCGCGCCGATTACCCTCGGATTGTAGCGGATTTTGAAGCCGGAGCGTTCCCACCTGATATCCTTGAACGCCTCCAGACATTGCTGGCTTCCGTCGGTCAAAAGCCCATAATTGTTCGCTCTTCCAGCTTGCTGGAGGACAGTTTTGGAACATCTTTTGCCGGCAAGTACGACAGTTTCTTCCTCCCCAACCAGGGCACCCCGCTGGAAAATATGCAGGAACTGACCCGTGCCATTGCGCGAGTCTATGCCTGTACCCTCAACCCGGATGCGCTGCTGTACCGCCGCAATAAAGGCTTGGCAGATTACGACGAACGCATGGCGATCCTGATGCAAATTGTGGTGGGTGAGCAGCACGGGCGCTACTTTATGCCGGATGCTGCCGG
>DFYN01000096.1:10126-12248 GCA_002383615.1 Anaerolineaceae bacterium UBA4081 | reverse complement strand
CTTGAGGACCGCTTCCAGGGCAATTTCAGTATGGCGGGTATCCGCTTTTGGAAAGGTATGGAAGGCTTAACTAAGGCGTTTTGGGAACGGGCAGAATCGTATCAACAAATTGTGCCAATCTTTACGAACGTTATATTTGACACCAGTCAGGGACATGCAAATGTGCTTTTCCCGCATATGTTCGCCTGGTTGGATGAAGTCCTGGATATCATCCGCAACCACCCTGAGACTTTGTTTGTTATCCGGGCGCACCCGGATGAAAAACGCCCCGGCAAGGAAAGCCGGGAAAGTGTTGCCCAATGGGTGGCTGAACGTAGGGTTCACCAATTACCCAATGTAATGTTTGTGGATTCTGACGAGACAATCAGTTCATATGACCTGATCCAACACGCCAAGTTCGTGATGATTTACAATTCAACAATAGGACTTGAGGCAGCCTTAATGGGTGCAGCGGTATTGTGCGCCGGGAAAGCAAGGTTTACGCAATTACCGACAGTGTTCTTCCCACCTGCGCCGGTAACTAATTTTCGTAGGATGGCTGAAGAATTTTTGTCTGCTAAAATGGTAGAGGTTCCGACAGAATTCCGCCAAAATGCCCGCCGATTCATGTACACCCAGCTATTTCGAACATCCCTGCCTTTCGATGCATTCCTGGAAGAGGATGGCGTTTGGCAAGGATATGTCAAGTTACGGCGCTTTACGCCACGTCAATTATCTGAGTCACCGATAATGCAAATTGTAACCCGTGGGATTCTTGACGGCACTCCGTTTATCGTGGANNAAAGGAATTCAGCAGCAAACCATCAAAGATGTGCAGGTGATCCTGGTGGATTCGGGCTCAACAGATGGGACGGCTGAGATTGCCCACAAGATGGGGGCAGAGGTGGTATCCATTAATCCTCGCGATTTCACCTTTGGTCGTTCACTCAACCTTGGTATTGAGCATGCCAGGGCTGATCGGGTTGTGATTGCCAGCGCGCACGTCTATCCGCTTTACCCGGACTGGCTGGAAGTCCTTCTGGCTCCATTAGAAGACCAAAGGACTGCATTAACCTATGGCAAACAACGCGGCAATCATTCCAACCATTTTTCGGAACATCAAGTGTTTCGTGCCTGGTTTCCGGATGACCCGCGCCCAGTGCAGAAACACCCTTTCTGCAATAATGCCAACGCTGCCATTCAGCGGCGATTGTGGGAGCTGCACCCTTATGATGAATTGATACCAGCGCTGGAAGATCTTGCCTGGGCTAAGTGGGCACAAGAGCAAGGATATCGCTTGACGTATGTGCCAGAGGCTGAAATCATCCATGTTCATCAGGAGACCTGGCGGGGTGTGTTCAATCGCTATCGCCGTGAAGGTATGGCGTTTCGGATGATTTACCCGCAAGAGACTTTTGGCTGGCTGGAGATGTTGAAGCTCTTTGGGCAAAATGTTAGCAATGACTGGCAGGTAGCCGCCAGCCAGAAAATCTGGCGCCAGGTTGCCGGACAAGTGGTACGCTTCCGCTGGGCGCAATTTAATGGCACTTATCGGGGTTACCAGACCGGTTTGCTGACCACGCAATTGCGCCAGGCGTTTTATTATCCAGGCGCAACGCCAAGTGCTGTGGATATTCCCCAAAGGGATGTACCCTTGATTCATTATGAGGATGCGGATAGTGGAGGAAGAAATGACTCTTGAAAAAATCATTGCACTGGTGCCCATGCGTCATCACTCCCAGCGCGTGTCGGGAAAGAATTACAGGCAGCTGGCGGGTAAGCCCCTATTCCACCACATCCTGAATACCTTGCTGCTGGTTCCTGAAGTTAATCAAATTGTGGTCGATACCGACAGCCCGGAAATCCTGTCGAGTATTGCTCGTGATTTTCCGAAAGTTCAGGCATTGGAACGCCCCGAACATTTGCGGGCGGACAACGTGCCAATGAATGAAATCCTGATGTACGATACTGCCCAGTTCCCAGCAGACCTGTACCTGCAAACCCATTCCACCAATCCGCTTCTGCGACCAAAGACGCTCTCAACTGCAATCCTGACTTTGCGCAGCCAATATCCAGCGTATGACTCGCTCTTCTCAGCCACTCGGCTGCAAACACGGTTATGGGATGGATTGACACGACCCAT
>DFYN01000096.1:737-10113 GCA_002383615.1 Anaerolineaceae bacterium UBA4081 | reverse complement strand
CTGCCCGCCGCAATCGCATTGGCGAACGTCCGCTCTTATTTGCAATGGAAGCTGACGAAGCCTGGGATATTGACGAGGAAGTGGATTTCAAAGTAGTGGAAGTGCTGATGCGGGAAAGGTTGGAGAAATAATCATGCGAACAATTATTATGAAAATTCTATCTAAAATCCCGTTTCACTCTTTTTTATTTGCTGTATACCCAGTATTATTAATGTATTGGGCAAACAGTCAGCAAGTTGCTTTGAATGTAATATGGCGACCAACCCTATTTCTAATACTTCTTTCCATATTTCTAATAGGCTTGTTATTCATTCCGATGCGGCGCGACCTTGACCGCGCAGCACTTGCAACCACAGTCCTCCTCATTTGGTTTTTGTTTTATGGTCACTTGGCAAATATACTTGTGGGCTGGACTGGTATTGAAATATTGGGAAGAAGTAAATTTTTGCTGCCTGTGACAGGAATAATAGTAATTGGCTTGCTCTGGATATTATCGCGAAAACCAGTAGCTGTCGAAATGATAACATTTGTCAATATCGTTGCAATCCTTGGATTTTTCCTGATATCAATCCAAATCATATTGGGACTTTCACGAACGAACCAAATTATACAAACACACAATTATACAAAATCTTCAATACAAATAGATTTAGGCAGCCAGGCTAGGGATATTTACATCATTATTTTGGATAGCTATGCCCGGCAAGATGTGCTTAGTACTGAGTTTGGATACGATAATCAGGTTTTTTTAGACGACCTTATAAAAAGGGGATTCAAAGTTTCAACCTGTAGCGTAAGTAATTACAACTCAACAGATTATTCCTTAGCGTCTACATTTAATTTAGAATACTTTAATCCGACATTAGCAGATTATGCAGAAAGCGGAATTGGTTACGCAGAAGTTCAAAAAATGCTCAGACATGGCGTAACAAGAACTCAATTGGAATCGCTCGGTTACTCCACTTGGTCTTTTGAGACAGGGTACTCCTTTGCAGATTGGTCTGATGCAGATCATTTTTTGACTTATGAGTCTGAACAATCAAGTGATTTGAATTCACCAATATTACGTCCTTTTGAATCGCTCTTGATAAAGAGTAGCATTTTTCGTACTGTCCTCCAGTATATTTCAGCACATATACGGACCATTAATGATAAGCTATTATGGGATATGAAGTACCCTTTCCAAACGCATATTATGCAAACGAAATATGCACTTAAGAAGCTTGAAGAAATGCCTCTTCTTCCGGGACCAAAACTTGTACATGTTCATTTGATGGTTCCACATAAACCTCTGGTATTTTCCGAATCAGGGGAAATCTTAAATGATTCGGGGTATTATGGAAACGAAGGAGATGCAATCAATGAGACATACTTTAAGAATGGTTATGTCTCCCAAATTAAATTTATTAACCACCGACTATTAACGATTATTGATGCATTAAAAAAGGAATCTCGGATAGAACCTATCATAATCGTTTTTAGTGACCATGGGTATTATTACTCCTCAACCCATTTTGAGAACCTAATAGCTATTCTTATCCCAGATGCTTCGCCCAATTATGTGCTACCGTCGAGTAACGTGAATATTTTCCGTTCAATTTTTAATGAAGTATTTGATACTTCTTATCCATTATTGCAGGATTTGAGTTTTAATGTCAATAATGGTGAGCATGGTGAAAAATTGTTTACTTTATTAGATTATTCAACCCTAGAAACATGCAAGAATCCTAAATGAGTAGGTGAAAATAACATGAGGTCAATATTGCTTTCTGCCCCTTACATGCTGCCCTCNNGTCTTTGCCCATTATGGCATTGACCTGATTGCGCCGGAAGTGCACGAGCGCATGGAAGAAGACGAACTGATGACATTTGCCGGTCAATTTGATGGAGCGATTTGCGGAGATGACCGATATACCGCCACAGTGCTGGCAGCCTGTGCCCCGCGACTGAAGGTTATATCCAAATGGGGCACAGGAATAGACTCGCTGGACCAGAAGGCTGCGGCAGAACTGGGCATTCAAATCCTGCGCACGCCAAATGCATTCAC
The DNA here is from genome assembly GCA_002383615.1 of Anaerolineaceae bacterium UBA4081. Classification (GTDB taxonomy): domain Bacteria; phylum Chloroflexota; class Anaerolineae; order Anaerolineales; family Anaerolineaceae; genus UBA4081. The sequence continues at coordinate 8,066 of DFYN01000096.1, read as the reverse complement.
CTTGCCTGTCGCGGATTCGGTGCTGGGTTATATCCTGACTTTTGCCCGGCGGCTGCCCTGGATGGATAAAATGGTCAAAGATGGCATCTGGGAGAAGATCCCCGGCAAGTCGCTCAGTGAGTGCACCCTGGGTGTCATTGGTGTGGGCAATATAGGCAAGGCAGTCATCCGCAGAGCCAGTGCGTTCGGGATGCGGTTCTTGGGGAATGACATTATTCCGATTGCGCCTGATTTTGTCCTTGAGAACCGTTTGGAGATGACGGATCTGATGGACCTGATGCGCCGCTCGGATTTCATCAGCCTCAACTGCGACCTTAACCCCTCCAGTTATCACATCATCAACACTGAATCGCTGCGCTGGGTGAAGCCGGGGGCAATATTAATCAACACGGCTCGCGGTTCACTGGTGGATGAGCCTGCGCTGGTGGCTGCCTTACAAGCGGGTTCAATAGCGGGTGCTGCCCTGGATGTATTTGAGGAAGAACCCCTACCACACACTTCACCCCTGGTGAGCATGGATAATGTGCTGCTGGCGCCGCACAATGCCAATTCTAGCCCATCCGCCTGGGAGCGAGTGCATTGGAATACTATCCGCAATCTGCTGGTGGGATTAGGGCTGCCGGTGGATGACCTGGACATGCTGCAATCACGGCATTAACAAAATTATGAATTTACCAGCCAGGCAATCGTCAAACCGGTTAATCATCCTGCCAGTTGTATTGATTGTTTTAGCGTCCGCTGTGGCTTTCCTGCCGCTGGTTGGGAAACTGGGCTTTTACCACGATGATTGGTTTACCACCGCTTCCCGCGTTAGCGGGATTAGTCTTGAAGCGATGCATTCCATCGATCGACCACAAATGGGGACTGTCTATACGATTCTGTCTGATATCTTGGGCGAGTCTCCTTTAGCCTGGCAATTATTTAGTTGGATCGCGCGCACAATTACCGGATTGCTTTTCTGGATGATTCTGCGCATAATGTTTCCAAACCAAAACCGTCTGTCGTTAATCGGCGGATTATTATTTGTGCTTTATCCTGGTTTCCTTCAGCAACCCAGCGCAAACAACTATTCAAACCATTGGGTCGCGCTGCTGCTTGCAATGCTGTCCCTTCTGTTGACAGTCCGAGCGTCAACCACTCGATATTCTTTAGAAGCCGTTGTGGAAACAACGGTCGCATCTGGACTTATCGTTGTATATCCCCGTATATATGAGACATTTATCGGGTTTGAGGCTCTACGGGTCATCTTTGTATTGTGGATTTGCTTGCGTCAGCCGGGCAATGTTTGGAGGCGGTGGTTGAAATCCGCGCTACTGCTTTTGTTTCCGCTTTTAATTGGAACGTATTTTCTCTACTGGCGTTTCTTTATATTCAATAGTGTGCGAGTGTCCACCGATGAGACGGCTTTATTGGCTCAACTGTTGACTACCCCCGGTGTTGTAATTGGGCAGGTTGCTATCGGACTGGTGACGGGATTTTGGAAAACAGTTGGCTCAGCATGGCTTGAACCGCTTTTACTGCTCTGGAACCGATCACCCGAATATGCGCAATTTTTGGGCGTCATCCTCGGTCTTCTTGCTGGATTTACCATATGGTTTGTATTGAACCGGAAATATTCATTGGATGACAGGGTAAGTTGGTCTCCAGTTTGGCTGGGAGCGCTGGGAGTCGCGCTTACGTTATTACCCGTCTTGGTAATTGGAAGAACAGTCAATTTCCGAGATTATATGGACCGGTATACCTTGCAATCAATTGCTCCGACTGCTTTGTTGCTGGCAGGTCTGGCAGAAATCATCGGTAAACGATGGGGGAGTCTCCTAACTGGTTGTTTGGTTCTATTTGCAGTATTGCTACACATAGTCAATTCAGGCGCGTATGTTTCAAACTGGCAAGTACAGCAATCTTTTTGGTGGCAAATGGCATGGCGTGCGCCACAATTGGCAGAAGGCACGAACTTGATTGCCTACATGCCGCCTGGTTACCGCTACCCGGAAGAATTTGAAGTATGGGCGCCTGGTAATCGAATTTATGCACCTGAGGCTGGAAAGCTTTGGCTGACGGCAGCATTATTAGGCGAAGATTCGCTGGCTGAAGTGGAAGCCGGCGGTCAAGTTGAACGGGACTTTCGTACAATCCAGTACGTCAAGGATTACGATAAAAGTTTGCTAATCTCCCAACCGACTCTGCAATCCTGTATTCATGTCCTGGATGGTGCCCACCCAATCTTGGCTGGCAGTGAGCCGAATTTGTTGCGACAGGTGGCNNGAACCTGAGCATGGCTGGTGTTATTATTATCAGAAAGCAGACCTGGCTGTGCAAAAGCAGGATTATGCCCAGGCAGCACAACTGGCGGATGCTGCGGCTGCGGGGGATTATGTCCCCCAGGACGTAGTGGAATGGATGCCGTTTTACCGGGGGTATGCGTATGTTGGGCGCACCCAGGACGCTCTGGGACTGGCAGCAGCAATCCGTTCTGATGCTGGCTTCATTGCAGATTATTGTGGTCAATATAATCTTGAGGAGATTTCTAACCAGAGCAATATGGAAGCATTTATTATCATGAACTTATGTCTGCCAGAAAACCCCTCATGATGAATTCACATCGCCTGACTTTACCGCAGATCCTGTTGGGTGTTATCTTACTGGCATACGTCGTTTATGGCAGTGTGTTTATCTACCAGTCCAGTTTTGATGTAGATGGAACGCGTTATTTTGCCCTGTTTGATGATGCCATGATTTCAATGACGTACGCCCGCAACCTGGCACGGGGCGAAGGATTGGTTTGGTATCCCGGATTGAAAGTGGAGGGCTATTCCAACCCATTATGGGTTGGGTACATGTCCCTCTGGCATCTGTTGCCAATTCCCGAAAGCAAAGTCAGCCTGGCGCTGCAAATCACTGGATTGGTGTGCATGCTTGGGTTGCTGGTGCTGGTTTATAAAATTGCAAAGCAGCTTAGCAAGGGAAATGAGTTAGCATCGCTGCTGGCGACAGGAATGGTAGGGTTTTATTATCCCCTGACCAACTGGTCGTTACTGGGCAACGAAGTCAGCATCTTGTTGCTCATTACAGCCGCCTGTGTCTGGTTGGCGATGAAGACCCAATCCGACGGTAAATTCCGCTGGCAGATGTATGCCCTATTGGCAATCAGCCTCCTGATCCGGTTGGACGCAGCCGTCATATTTGCAGTGATTAGCGGCTGGCTGGTCCTGACGGATAAAGCAAACCGCTGGCGTCATTTAGTAGTGGGCGTGGGGTTGGGTGTTCTGATGCTGGGGGGACAAACCCTGTTTCGGTGGCTGTATTACGGCGATATCATGCCTGCGACTTACTACCTCAAAATGACTGGTTTGCCAACTCTGTTGCGCTTGCAGCGTGGGTTATACGTAACCGGTTTGTTCTTTGCCGAACTTAAGTGGTACCTGATGCCAATTCCGTTATTGTTCCTTTTTTGGCGGCGGGATAAACAGGTTGCATTGGGGTACCTGCTATTTATGGCAATGGTCCTGTATAGCATTTATGTTGGGGGCGATGCCTGGGAGCACCGCGGTGGCGCCAACCGCTTTATTTCCCTGGCAATGCCTTTCTATCTAATGTTGCAAGCTTTGGCAATTGTTCATGTTGCGGACTGGATTGCCAATGGGTTAGCACGAATAGCAAACCGGAAGTTGGCTTGGTTAAAGGGACTGGCGCGGGTAGGCGCTGCCNNGCCCTCTTGCTCAAACCATCTGTCTATAAACCGGGAACAGAGCGCTATACCCGCGATGCATTGTTGCTCCGCCAAGTAACCTCACCTGATGCCAAAATAGCCGTTATAGCAGCCGGTAATATTGCCTATTTTTCAGACCGTCCGACTGTGGACATGTTAGGCAAATCGGATATGGTCATTGCCAAGGAACCCTCCCGGGTGGGAACAGACGTCAGCCTGATGGACTTACGTCCGGGGCATATCAAATGGGATTATGCCTGGTCAATTGGACAGTTGCAGCCGGATGTGGTGGTGGAATTACGGGTCAGTACCGTTGAACAAGGCGAGCTCTATTTGGACAATTATGACCGTGTGGCAGTTAATAATCACACGATGTATTTTAAACAGGGGTCCACAAACATAAACTGGGAGGCGCTTGAAGATGTGCGCGATTAAACAACGATGTGTCCTCATAACAGGTGCAGCCGGAGGGGTGGGGCGTGCCACGCTTAACCTCTTTGCCGAAGCAGGTTGGAAGGTGATTGGTGTTGACCGGAAACCATTTGGAGAAGGATTTCCAAAGTCCGGGGTGTTTATCCATGCGGATATTGCCCAACCAGACCAGATGGAAGCGATATTCAGCCAGGCACGTGCGTTTTCACCCAGTTTGAATGCAGTTGTCAATAACGCAGCAGTTCAAATTGCGAAGCCCCTGCTTGAGACAACCGTTGAGGAGTGGGACATGGTCATGGCGACCAACCTGAGGGCAGTATTCCTGAGTGCTCAACTGGCTTACCCGCTCCTGCTGGCTGCCGGTGGGGGTGCTTTCGTCAACGTGTCCTCTGTGCATGCTGTCCAAACTTCAGCCAATATTGCCGCTTATGCAGCCAGCAAAGGCGGAATCCTGGCGCTCACTCGCGCCATGGCGATTGAGTTTGCCAAAGATAATATCCGCGTCAATGCCATCCTGCCAGGAGCTGTGGATACGCCCATGCTTCGGGCTGGCTTGGACCGTGGGCATGTCAGTGGTCCATCCATGAGCGAACGGTTGGACAACCTGGCTCGCAAAACAGTCAACGGGCGGATTGGCACCCCTGAAGAGATTGCCCACGCCATTTATTTCCTGGCGGATGACACCCAATCCTCATTCATGACGGGACAGGCATTGATTGTGGACGGTGGTGCGACCGCCCGCTTGAGCACAGAGTAAAAATGACGCTACGCGAGAATCTAAAAAAGATCATCCCAACACCTGTTTTAGATTTTGCCCGCCAGAGTAGAGATTCAATGGGGCGTGCCGGACAGTATCCGCAGGCATACCTGCACCCCTGGCGGCGTGAGTCTATAACCCGCATACGCGGCATGAAGGATATTCACAAAGGACAGCGTTGCTTCATCATTGGCAATGGACCCAGCCTGAAGAATACTGACCTGTCTAAATTGCGTGGTGAATTCACTTTTGGCATGAATCGCATCTATCTGATGTTCCCTGAATTGGGGTTTGAAACCAGTTATTATGTGGCTGTCAACGACCTGGTTGTGGAGCAGTGTGCGGCAGACATTCAAGCGCTGAAGATGCCGCGTTTTGTCTCCTGGCGGGCACGCAAATGGCTAAGACCGGATGACCATCTGAATTTCCTCTTTACGACATACACGGGTCCTACCTTTCAGAGAAATATAACTGCCCGATTATGGGAATCCGCAACGGTTACCTATGTGGCGCTCCAAACCGCATTCTATCTGGGCTTTGAAACGGTTATTCTAATTGGTGTCGATCATAGTTTTGTCACGCAGGGCAAACCCAACACCACCATCGTTTCAGAAGGCGATGACCCCAATCACTTTGCGCCCGGGTATTTTGGAAAAGGATTCCGCTGGCAGTTGCCGGATTTGGATACCTCTGAGTTGGGCTATCACTTAGCCCGCCGCGCTTATGAGCAAGCAGGACGCAAGGTACTGGATGCCACTGTTGGTGGGAAACTGACGGTGTTTGAAAAAGTAGAGTATCTATCATTATTCAAATAAACCATGTCTCAACCCCTTGTGTCCATCATTGTTCCATCCTTCAACCAGGCTCAGTTCCTGAAACAGACCCTTGAGTCAATTTTCGTTCAAGACTATCCAAACCTGGAGGTCTGGGTAATGGATGGAGGTTCAACAGACGGGAGTGTGGAGATCATCCGCGCCTACGCCGACAGGCTGACGGGATGGGTGTCTGAGCCTGACCGTGGTCAGGCGGACGGAATCAATAAGGGTTTTCGGAAGGCGCATGGTGAGATTGTTGCCTGGCTCAACTCGGATGATGTGTATCAGCCAGGTACGGTCAGCAAGGCGGTGGCTGCCCTGTCTGACCAACCGCAAGCCGTGATGGTGTACGGTGACGTCATTTCCATGGATGGCGACGGCAAAGTCATTAACCTGATGCGGTACGGTGATTGGGGATTGCCCGACCTGATGCGTTTTGAGATTATCGGTCAGCCGGCTGTGTTTATGCGCCAATCAGCGCTGGAACAGGCGGGTCTATTGGATTTGGATTATCACTATTTGCTGGACCATCACCTGTGGCTTCGGGTGGCACAGCAGGGCGCCATGTTGCATGTGCCGGAGTTTTGGGCATCCGCCCGTTTTCACGCCGGTGCCAAGAATCGTGCCCATGCCGCCGAATTTGGCGAAGAAGCTTACCGGATTGTGGACTGGATGCTCACTGACCCTGGCTTGAGCGATTTGGCATTACGTGACTTCAAGCGGATTTTATCCGGCGCTCATCGCATCAATGCCCGCTACCTGTTGGACGGTGGTCTGCCTCGCCAGGCATTTGCGGCATATCTACAGAGTGTCAGGATGTTTCCTCGGGATGGCTTGCGCGAGTGGCGCCGGATGGGTTTTTCTGCCATCAGCAGCGTCGTGAACATTGATGCTATCAAAGGTATGTATTTACAGAAGAAGCGGCAGCGAGCGGAAAGGGAGCATCCTAATGGCTGAAACTTCCCGTTTACCCCGCTGGGTGCATTGGGTGCTCTTTGCGTTGCTCATGGCTGGGGGGTTAACGGTACGGATGTATGACATTACGGACGCTCCGCTGGAATTCCATGCCACCCGCCAATTGCATTCAGCTATCATTACGCGCGGGATGTATTACCAGATGTTGGGATCAGCCGCCGATACAAACGTGGCTGCCAGGGCTATCCTATTCCAGAAACTGGAAGGGAAAATTGAGCCGCAGGTGATGGAAACGATCACTGCCCGGGTTTGGTTGTGGATGGGGGATACGCCTTTGTGGGTTCCGCGGCTTTTCGCGATCACATCCTGGATGGCAGGTGCGGTAGCAATCTGGCTGCTCAGCCGTAAGCTCGGCGGATCTGCGGGCGGACTGGTGGGTCTGGCGGTGTTTTTATTCGTCCCCTATACCATAATGGCTAGCCGGGTTTTCCAGCCGGATCCTCTGGCGGTGGCATTGATGGCTTGGGCGTTGTGGGCATTTTGGCGCTGGGCAGAAAAACCGGGGTGGGCTAACGCGGCGGTTGCCGGGTTATTGCTGGGATTGGCTGTATATATTAAAACGCCGGTGGGTTTTTTGTTGGCTGGTGGCATGATTGGCATCGTAATGACGACACTGGGTTGGCGGACAATGTTCAGGCAGC
>DFYN01000096.1:0-657 GCA_002383615.1 Anaerolineaceae bacterium UBA4081 | reverse complement strand
ACTAGGTGTCCTACTTGCGCCCGGGCGTACCCATCGGGCAGTATTAATTGGAATATGGTTGGGTTACCTTCTCAGTGGTTTTGCTCTCTCCCACCATATTTCCACCCACGATTATTACTCCCTGCCTTTATTTGTGCCCATAGCGTTGGGTTTTGCTGTTTTGGGCGGATGGGTATGGGACTCGCTCGGCAGTCAACCCCGCTGGACAAAATGGGCAGTTATCGGGTTGTTCTTGGTGGCTGCCGCCTTCCCAGCCTGGCAAGTGCGGTCAGACCTAAAGCGGATAAACTACCGTACTGAAGCAGCACTCTGGGAAGACTTGGGCGAGCGCCTGGGTGGACCGGATGCATCCGTAGTCGCCCTCAGTGAGGATTACGGAGCACGGCTGAAGTATTGGGCATGGATTAACCCGCGCAACTGGCCAACTGCAGATGATATTCAATTACGCCAATCGGTTGGACAAGTGGTAGCATTTGAAGAATTGGCAACTGAATTGACGATCGGCGCTGACGTTTTCCTGATCACCCTGCCAGACGAATTTAAGCGTCAGCCCGACCTTCAAAAATGGTTGGACAATAATTACTCACTCATAGAAAAGACCGACCGGTATTGGCTTTATGACTTGCGCCAAAAATCCACTCCCTAAGCTTTATTATG
>DFYN01000130.1:14041-15208 GCA_002383615.1 Anaerolineaceae bacterium UBA4081 | reverse complement strand
CTGCCCTTGAGCAGAAGCCAGAGGGTTGGGATTACACCATGAATGTCAATGCACGCGCTCTGCTTTTTGGCACCCAACGGGCAGCCGCCTTGATGGCGCCAGGTGGTGGCGGGCATATCGTCGCCATCAGCAGTCCGGGCGGTCAGCGGGTGATGCCCGATTATGTTGCGGTGGGCGCAAGTAAAGCTGCCCTGGAATCCCTTGTACGTTACCTGGCAGTGGAATTAGCAGAACAGAATATCCACGTCAATGCAGTTTCGCCCGGATTGGTAGTTACAGACGCTTTGAAGCACTTTGCGTCCCTTAGTGATGAAACAACGATTCCGAGGGCGATTGCCAATACTCCAGCTGGGCGATTGGTAACCCCGGAAGACGTGGCGGGCGTGGTGGCATTTTTATGCAGCCCGGCTGCAGATATGATCCGCGGACAGGTGATTGTGGTGGATGGCGGTTACACCCTGGTGGTTCCGCGTTAATCTGATATCAAGATTGCCCGTACAGGAGCGCCATCACATCCAACCAATTTCATTGGCAGGCAAACCAGTTGATAAACNNNNCCCACTAACTTGATCCCCATCTTGACCAACTCGCGGGCACCGCTAACTTCCACAGCCACAAAATCCTCGCGGAATATAAGCGGCTCTATCTCCCATAACAACCGGTTACGTGTTTTGAAAAGCAACCGCTCCGTTCCTACGGGAATGCTTAGTGATCGAACGACCTCGGCAGTAATTTCACTTACCTCATCCGCCACATCCACCACCAATGCCGGTCCAACCAGGATGCTCAAATCAAGCGTATCAACCCCTGGCTGCTGACCAGGTAAAAAGTGGCATGGGGCATCGACATGTGTGCCTGTGTGTACACCGAGCGTGAGGTGCGTCAAGTTGTATTCGCCACCATCCTCCATACTTACAGCCCTGGTCATGGACACGGTCGGGTCCCCCGGCCATACTGGCAAGTCGGGTGATAGTGGAAGGGTGACATCAAATATTTTCATGGGATTTCCTCCTGCCAGACACTGGCGTTGAATAATTCGGTTAAGAATTCAGCCCGTTCTTCTGCTGTCATCGGTCTTGGTTGTGAATAGTCTTCCAGTTCCGCGGTCAGCAGTTGCGTATTGATATATTTACCTGCATAAAACACATGACGCGTGAGCAGCTCACG
>DFYN01000130.1:1403-13864 GCA_002383615.1 Anaerolineaceae bacterium UBA4081 | reverse complement strand
CAGGGATGCCCACACTCGTTCCGGACCCGCCTCATTGCATCCAAGAAAAGCGATTTTGGTTCCGTTATGTTCCAGCAATAATGGTTGCCGGGCATCTGCTTCGGTTAGCCCGGCTGCATAAGTTTGCATGCCGCGTGCATGCAAGAAATCCAGTGTATCGGTGAGAGGTTCCAAGCCATAATCCGCCAGGTGATTGCCAGTTAATTCCACCACATCTGTGCCGACTGCCTCTAATAACCCAATGTATTCAGGTTTAGAACAAAAGGTGGTCCCCATTGTCCATGGATTTTCGACCGTGCAGGCTTCCGTGAAAGAGGATTCGTTACTTATGTGGGTAATATCCGCTTCTTCTAACCAGCCGCCAATTTTCTCCGCAGGATAGGTGATCCCTTTTTGCTCCATACGTGCCGCAATGCCCCTGACCAGCGCTGTAGTTCCGGTGACCATGACAGTGGTCATCTTTTGTTGTTCACGGTTTCCCTCAAGGTTGATCGGATGAGGCGTTTGCTGAGATTCACCATCATACCAATCAAACCAAACTGAGAGCCCATAGACTGACGAGTCAAATGACTTTTCCAGAGGATTGGCACCGTCAATCGCAATTACCTTCCAACGCGGCTGGATTTCTTCAAATGGAATAAGAGCACATTCGTCTCCAGCCTGCCAGGCAGAATTCAACAATTGATCACTGGGTTCAATTAATGTCGCTTCTTGAAAAGGCTCACCCCATAATTCTGTGAAAATTACTTGCGTCTGTCCGCTGAGATGCAGTGGAAGGCGTAGTCCCTCAACAACCTGCCCCCTCCAGGCAGATTGAAGATCAGCCAGGCTGACATCATCCTTCACTGTTGGAAATGGACATGCCAATGCGTACACCCAGTTTACCGCACCTTCAGATGAGCTGTCTGCAAGAGTCAGCCAGATATTAGCGCCAGCCTGACTATTTGCGATGGTCATCCCCTGTTCCATTACCTGTGCTCGCAGGGATTCGGGAATATACGGTGGCAGCCATGCCATATCTTCTGGAATGACCTCTGTGGTTGGCGTCGAAATATGGGTTAATTCCGGGACAGTCGCTATAACTTCCGCCGTGGAGGTTATCTTTTCAGATTCACAGCCTGCCAATAAGAAAAATACCGCTCCCAGTACAATCCATTTATTACGCATGCCTTTGATTATACCGGCGATGCTCGTGCCGCAAGCTGATAGACCTTGATAGACTTCTCTTTTATAATCAAGGTCATGCAAAGGAAAGGACGTAGAATATGCGACCTGTAGCCGTTATTGGAATTGGACAAACCAAGGTAGACGAACACTGGGATAAATCGCTACGCGATTTAGCGGGGGATGCCATGTTGGCAGCCATGGAAGATGCCGGCATGCCGGATATCCAGGCAGTCTATGTGGGCAACATGATGTCCGGGTCAGCGAACCATCAGCAGCACCTGGGGGCGTATATCGCTGACTGGGTAGGGTTACGTTATGCTGAGGCGTTCCGTGTAGAAGCAGCCTGTAGCTCTGCCGCGGTATCCTTTCGTACAGCAGTTATGGCAGTTGCGTCCGGTGAAGTGGATTCCGCAATTGCTGTGGCAGCAGAAAAAATGAGCGACTCACCTACCGCTGAAATTACCGCCCAGTTGGCAACTGCTGCAGATTCGGACTGGGAATTAGACCAGGGTGTGTCTTTCGTAGCCTTGAACGCATTATTGATGCGGCGATATATGTTTGAATATGGCTGGCACCATGAAGACTTTGCCAATTTCTCCATCAACGCCCATGCCAATGGCGCACACAACCCTTATGCCCGCTTTCAAGAACCCATCTCTGCAAGCACCTACCTCAAAGCGCCCATGGTCTGTGACCCGATTAACCTGATGGATGCCTCACCAATGGGCGATGGCGCTGCCGCACTCATTGTGGTCCCGTTGGAGCGTGCACCGATTATTCCAGGCAGACCGGTCATCCGGGTATTGGGCTCCGGTGCTGCCACGGACACATTATCGCTTCATAATCGCCCGGAAGGGTTATGGCTGACTGCAGCAGAAAAGTCAGCCAAACAGGCTTACTCAATCGCAGGATTGACACCTTCGGATATCGACCTGTTTGAAGTGCACGACGCTTTCACTATCATGGCAGCCTTATCCCTGGAAGCATGTGGTTTTGCTGAACGCGGACAGGGAGTCCGCCTGGCGTTGGATAACCAGATCACACCAATTGGCAAGGTGCCGATTGCCACCCGCGGCGGATTGAAAGCCAGGGGACATCCCGTGGGTGCCACGGGATTGTACCAATTGGTAGAAGTTGTGCAGCAATTGCGCTGTGAGGCTGGCGATACCCAGGTCCCGGACGCCCGTATCGGGATGGCACAAAACATCGGCGGCAGCGGCTCCAACATCGTCATCCACATTCTCGGCGCAGAGTGACGAAACCCTTTATGCCGTAATGCCTGAGGCTCACTCTCTATACTCAACATGGCAATGATTTACCCGAGTTTAATAACATCTTTTCGAGCACAGACCTTCCGGACTGCGCCCGGTTTGCGTTTATCATCAGCAGAAGAGGCTGTGGCATTCGTAAACGAGCGAGGTTTTGTCGCATTTTGGCCAATCACAGGCATTGTTATACCGTCTATTTGGAAAGCAGTTGCCGGGGACCGTCCCGTGCCGGATGAGCATGATGACCCCGGTCATATCACCTGGGATTGGAAAGACAGGTTGCTAGGCAAAGGTGTCTGGTATTATGGTCGCTGCATCCGCAAACGCAACACTATGATCTCGCTGAGCCTATTACCATATTTCTATGCTCTTTCACCCAATTATGGAGACCCTGAGCAGGATTACCTCATTGAGTATGAGCAAGGTCTAATGGCTTCGGAAGCGAAACAAGTGTACGAGGCATTGTTGCGTGAAGGTCCTCTGGATACCATCAACTTGAGGAAAGCTGCCCGAGTGACCAATGAATCCCATTTTACCAAGGCTATGGAGGCGTTACAGGTCGCCTTTCGGGTCATGCCTGTTGGGGTGTCTGATAATGGCGCCTGGCATTACTCATTCATTTATGATTGCACCCATCGCCACTTGCCAAATCTGGTGGCTCAAGCCAGAGATATCAGCGAACATGAAGCAAGACGCCGATTAGTGCTTTCCTATCTTCAATCAGTTGGAGCAGTACCTGAGTCAGAGATTGAGCGTGTTTTCCGGTGGAACAAACCTGATATACAGCTCACCCTTAAAAGTCTATTGAGGAATGAAACAATTACCAAGATTCAGGTAGTTGACCAAATAAGTGAATGGTTGGCGCTTCCAGGAATTCTCTCATAACAGACTGGCAATATGACCTTTGGGTACATTCCGTAATGATTAATCCCTCGTGTATCAAGACCAATAAGAGCCCATCCCCTGAACCCTTAATGTGAATTTTTTATTACCTATTCAATTCGCCGAGTGCTGCAAGTTGTATAATGGAGTATCCCAATGTGGAGGTCCTCCTGTGTTTGAATTTCACATCTCCCGGCAATCCCGCGACAAATATAATTTTGACCAGGCATTATTCGCATTCACTGGCAACGTCATCCTTGCCAATTTCCATGCCTCACGCGTATTCGCCCAGAAAATGAATTCACAGAAGGATTTATTATCCTTTCCGGAACAAGCCGTCAAAGCTGGTCAAGTCAATGCATTGGGATTGATCGATGAACTCTTACATGTCATCATCGCCCTGTANNCTTACTCAAAGAATTTCTTACTGAGTTTCCGCCTGTGTCTGTTTATAAAAAAGAACAGACCGTAACTGAGTTCCTGGCAGATGAAACAGAGGGATATTCACACCGAGCTGTTGCCCTGGAAGAACTGATTCTTCTCTGGGTAACCAATCAAAACCCGGCTGCCATGGCATTTTCCGAGCTTTTTAACGATCGTCGATTGAGCTCTGCAACTGTTTACGCCAAGGTTTTTAATATGCTGCCCGAATTCTTTGCAGCGCAACCGCCGTTTGGTCCTCAGCAACAGCCATTACTGGAAATGCTGCTTGCACCTGCCAAAGCGAATCCCAATTCCCTATTTTTACAACTGGAATTCATCCGCACCATGTGGGCGGAATTACTTGGGCAATACCTTTATCGCTTGCTTTCCAGCATGGACCTATTGAGTGAAGAAGAGAAGCCCGTGTTTGCAGGTCCAGGACCAGCGCAGGCGCCGCGATTTGATATTACCCACTCCCTTGAAGGAGAAAGCGCGGGAGAAATAGTGCGATTCAGCGAAGACAAAGCCTGGATGCCCCGCCTGGTGCTGATCGCTAAAAACTCTTATGTATGGCTTGACCAATTGAGCCGCAAGTATCAACGCCCGATTACGCATCTCGACCAGGTTCCTGACGAGGAACTTGACCAACTGGCTCGATGGGGAATTACCGGATTATGGCTCATTGGATTGTGGCAGCGCTCTGAAGCCTCCGCGCGGATCAAACAACTCTGTGGCAATGCAGAAGCAATCGCCTCTGCCTATTCACTGGCAGATTATCGCATCGCGGATGACCTGGGGGGAGATGCCGGATATCAACACTTGCGGGACCGTGCCTGGCAGCGCGGCATTCGCCTGGCAAGTGACATGGTTCCCAATCACATGGGGATTGACTCGCGCTGGGTAATGGAGCACCCGGACTGGTTCCTGAGTGTGGACTACCCACCCTTCCCATCATACACTTACAGTGGACCTGACTTATCCCCGGACCCCAATGTCGGGATATTCTTGGAAGATCATTACTACACACGTACCGACGCTGCTGTGGTATTTAAACGCGTCGATAAACGAACAGGTTCGACTCGATATATTTATCATGGTAATGATGGTACATCCATGCCTTGGAACGATACCGCCCAATTGGATTACATGAAAGCAGAAGTTCGGGAAGCAGTCATCCAGACGATTCTGGAAGTCGCCCGAAAATTTCCAATCATCCGCTTCGATGCAGCCATGACTCTCGCCAAAAAACACATTCAGCGCTTGTGGTTTCCTGAACCTGGTAGTGGCGGTGCAATAGCCTCACGAGCAGAATTTGGCATGACCCGTGAAGCCTTTAATGCGTTATTTCCCCACGAATTTTGGCGTGAAGTGGTCGATCGCGTTGCTCAAGAAGTGCCTGATACTCTCCTTCTAGCAGAGGCTTTCTGGCTGATGGAAGGGTACTTTGTTCGAACGTTGGGCATGCACCGTGTCTACAACAGCGCGTTTATGCATATGTTACGAGATGAGGATAATGCCGGNNTACCGACAGCTTATCAAATCCACCCTGGAATTTGACCCGGAAATCCTCAAGCGGTATGTCAACTTCATGAGTAACCCTGACGAAAAGACCGCCGTTGAGCAATTTGGCAAGGGAGGGAAATACTTTGGCGTATGTGTGTTGATGTCCACCCTGCCAGGCTTGCCGATGTTCGGTCATGGACAGGTGGAAGGGTACGCTGAAAAATACGGTATGGAGTTCCACCGCGCATATTGGGATGAGCAAATCGACTCTTACATCGTAGAACGGCATGAACGAGAAATCTTCCCCTTGCTGCACCAACGCCAGGTCTTCGCGGGTGTAGAGCACTTTTGGCTGTATGACTTCAAAACAGCTGATGGCAATGTGGATGAAAACGTGTTTGCCTATACGAATAGCGATGGTCATCAGAATGCCCTGGTCATTGTACACAACCGATTCGGCACGACAAAAGGCACACTTCGGTGGTCAGTCAGCCAAATGGACAAACGCACCCGCTCCATGGTTCAACGAAAGTTGACCGATGCCCTGAATATCCCCCCTCGCTCAGATGATTATGTAATTTTCCGTGACCAGATCAGCGGTCTTGAATACATCCGTCCCAGCACAGAAATTGACGAATGTGGATTCGAAATTGAACTGCAAGCGTATCAATACCATGTCTTCCTTGATTTTCATATTGTGAGTGATGACCGAGACCATACTTACAGACAGGTGTGCGACCATCTTCACGGACGCGGCGTTCCCAGTATTCAAGACGCGATTCAAGAACTGACATTGCAGCCAATCTTGAAGCCATTTGAACAAATCGCCAACAGCGGTTACCTCTCCTACTTGATTCAATCACGCAGTGGTTTGGATGGTAAAGCCCCCAGCCGGGCATTATTGGATGAATTCGAAAGGAAGTATCGCGCAATCCTCACAGGTATTGCTCAGGCAGGGCATGAAATTCACGAGCCAGATTTGGCAGTCAAAGCACTTCGTCAACAGATGGAGTGGACTCTGCGCCTTCCCGGTTTATCCCAGGCATTACCTGTCCCAGCCAGTGCACGCTACAACGCTGCCGTTAAAGACTTAATGACTCCCCTTGCAGACCAATACCGACCCTGGTTGATCATTTTTAGCTATATATTCACCCATGGTTTGGGAAAACTGCTGAACCCGGCAGACCCTGTCAACCAAACACAAACAGTTATGGAAGAATGGCGATTGCGCCAAACCCTGCAACAGGCATATCAAGCACTGGACATGAACTCAAGCAGCGCTGCGGAAATCAGTGAGGCACAGGGATTGATGGTCGGACTGCAAGGATGGGTTAATCTAACCTCAGGAATGTCCCTTGAAAAGAAATTAACCACCTGGTTATCCACTCCAGAAATACAACGCTTCCTGCGGATCAACCGTTACAAAGGCGTCCTGTGGTTCTCCAAGGAACAATGGGAGCATTTCTTAAACATTCTGCTTCAACTGGCAGCCCTTGATATTTTTGAAAAACCAGATTTCACAGCCAGTGAGTTTGTAGAGACATTGCTCATTGCCCATGCAGACATCCTGAAATTGCGGACAATCGGCGTAAAGAGTGGTTATCGAATTGAAAAGCTGATGGAAGGTGTATCCTCCCTGTAATTTACATTTATGTTGGANNGATTTCTTGCTCTTTCCAGGTGCTGAGTAAAAACAATATCCGCTTGCAAACCACTTCGCCAACTGACCACCCTGGCTAGTTGCGGGATCATTTCAGGTGCAAGATCTATCCCGGTTGCCTTGTGGAATGCGTACACTGCCTGCGCGGCATAAATGACATTATTACGTGGATTGATCCTGTCAAAATCATCATGGAACCAACCGCACGAGGTAAACATCCTCAAGCGTTCTTTTTGAGCCTGCAGCAAACCAGCGATTTGGGATAGATCCGAGTCTGACACAGGTGCCCTTCCAAGTTCCGTGAGTAATCCCTGCAATGTTATCTGACCATGAAGCACACGGATGTATTGATGGCGCAATTCCCAGGGATCAGATACAAACTTGCCCAGGCTTTCTACAAATACAAAGTCCAATTCCTGAGCGAGCCAGGAAAACGCCTCCCGCAAGTAACCTTTCCACTCACCTTGAGGCGTACAGCCACAAGCGCCACGCCACCGTTCCACGCCATGGTGGCAGCTCCAGGAGGTATTGTCAAGGATACGGACCATCTGTGTGGGCGGATGCTCTTGCAGCCATAATCCCGGGTATGTCATCTGGATACCTGCCTGAGGAATTGCCCGGCGGGTTAAATAATCCAGGAATTTGTCGCGAAATTGTTGGTGATGACCATAAAGTTCTCCATCAGAAGCTACAAAAAGTAAGCCATCTAAAGGTTTGGCTAGTATCTGTTCTCTGACGAATGCATCAGCGTTGATGGTTGCTAGAGGATTGAAACTCAAAGCAGTGGATACGGGTTGGTCATAGAAAAACACGGTTATTGAATGTCCGCCTGGCAGCTCGACCAGAGCGGGCTGTCGAATGTCAACTGCATCAGCTGCTTGCCAGGGCGCAAGGATGGTGAACTTTATGCCATTTTCTGCCAAACAAATAAGTGTTGCCTCGTCCACTGCAGTTTCAGGCAACCATAACCCTGCTGGGAGGTGACCAAACCGGAATTCAAAATCAGCAATACCCCAGCGAACCTGGGTGACTTTATCCTGGGGTAAATCCAAAGGCAGGATGGTATGGTGATAAGCTTGCGCCATCCCATTTCCAACGCCGTGCTTTTCATAATTATCCTGTTCCTGAGAGACAATAGCCGTCAACGTTTCTGGATGATAACGTGCCAACCAGTCTGTCAGTGTGGGTCCCAGGTTAAAGCTAATACGACCGAAATTCCCCAGCATTGCATTCGGCAAATAGCATTCTGAATATATTCGTTCATTCCAATTTGCAAAAGGAAGTGAGCCATCCTCCCATGGAATCTCACCCGTCAAAGGGTCATCACGAGCGGGTTGGTAAAAATGACCATGCACAGCAAAAGCGGATGAAAGTTTCGACATGGGTCAACCTTGGTAACGGAGGTAGGAGAGGAGCATACGCATACGCGCTGGCATGAGACCAAAAAGCCTGGGCAGGCTATCCAGCGGGCAGGTACGGTCCACAGACAGGTAGTCGATCCAATGAATGGATATTGGAAATTTGGGGTATGCCTGGTCAATCCAAAGCGCCAGGTTGTGCATGGTCGTCAAAGGCACAGATACAAGTTGCCTTTTCAAATGGGCAGACGCCATAAACATTCTCAACGCTTCTGCAAAAGAAAATGATTCCATGCCACCGATGGTAAACACCTGGTTCGTGGTAGCGGGGTCTTCAAGCGCCAGGTTTAAGCAGGTAACCAGGTCTTCCACCCATAAAGGCTGCAGCAAGTTTTCGCCATCCCCTGGCATGAGGAAAACCAACGGGACCATCCTCATCAACTGTGTGAATGGTTCGCTGAAGTAATCTCCCTTCCCAAAAAGGATGGCTGAGCGAAAAATGGTATATGGTAAACCACTTTGCTGAATATGCATCTCCGCCAACCCTTTTGCGCGCAGCATTGGGAATCCAGAAAACTGGTCTGCGCCCAGGTGGCTGACATAAAAAAGGCGTTCTACGCCCACTTCTTTGCATACCCGCACCAGGCTGGCTGTACCTTCCACATCCACACCGTTCAAATCACCACGACTGCCTGCCCGCTCAGCACTGGCTAGATGGAAAACAACATCAACACCTTGTAATGCTGCTCGGATACCGCGCTCATCCCGCAACCCGCAGACAGCCGCCTCTACTGAGACACCCAATGGCAAGCGGGGAGAGGAAGAGGATGGGCGCAACAAAATACGCACATCGTAGCCCTGTCGAACCAGTTGGCGTATGAGATGCTGCCCGATAAAACCAGTACCACCGGTAATTAAAATCATGCGTCCATTATACCTTTAGAGCCATCCAGCCAGACATCCAGAGTTGATAACTATGATCGCTTCAAGTAATTAGATAAATCTTCAGCCCACCCCGATTGGCATAATTCTTGCTACTTAAGCTCTAGACCAAGAAGCGAGGCGCACTATGATGAATGAAACCATGAAACGACTGGCATATACCAACGGAAGATTGGGGTTCCATTATTTCCCTGATATGGACCATTACACCGAACGAGATTTACTCACCTGGCTGCCTGAGTTGACCGACCTTGGCGCTGCCTGGCTGGTCTGCACCGCAGATACGCAACGTGCGGTTCCTGAACAATTCCTCAGTGGTCTGCTGAACGCAGGAATTACCCCAATTTTACGTTTTCCGATCAAGGTATGTGAAGCACCCACTGCTGAAGAAATGCGCCCCATGGTTGAAGCCTATGCTCATTGGGGAGTCCGCCATTTGGTCTTTTTTGACGCACCGAATTCACGTTCTGCCTGGCATAAATCCGATTGGAGCAAACAAGACCTGGTGGAACGTTTTATTGACCGTTGGCTGCCCCTGGCGGATCTCGTTACCTCACTCGGACTGCCAGCCTTATTCCCTGCGCTTGAACCGGGTGGTTCGTACTGGGATACAGTTTTCCTGCGCCAGTCCCTTGAATCTCTGGAGCGACGGCAGCAAAGCGCAATCCTGCAATCCCTCATCATCTGTGCCAATACAGCCAGCTTTGGTCATTCATTACAATGGGGAAATGGTGGACCAGAACGATATCCTGATGTAACTCCTTACCACACCCCGGTTGATTCTGAAGACCAACGCGGTTTCCGCATATTTGATTGGTATCAGGCAATTGCCCAAACAGTGCTTCAAGAACCGGTTCCTATCCTGGNNCCGCCTTCTTGCAGGTCAAAATGTTTTTGACCCAGGAAATGGGCAACCCTTAACCTTGATACCCGCCGAGGTGATAGGTTGCCAGTTCTGCGTCCTGGCAGACGATTCCAGCCCACTAGCCTGGTATCGCCTCAATGGGGAACCCACTCAATTGAGAACCGGTTTTGAACGATGGCTGACTGCAAACGAGCCCGCTGAAGATGAGACAATCGAAGAAGAAGGCACCGAATTATCTGCTGACGAAAAAGCTCTTTTTGACGCGCCCACCCACCCCATCTCTCACTATGTCCTCCTCCCCCTCTACGAGTGGGGCGTGGCGGAATGGCATTTGGATGTCATCAAACCCTATATTCAAAAGCACCTTTGCACTGTCGGCTTTTCACTGGATGAGGCACGTTTTGCCCGCCAGGTGACGGTGATCGGCAGCGAACTATCCTTCCCAGACAAAGATCTGGAAATCTTACGTGCCAATGGTTGCGCTGTCGAGAGAATTACGGGTGATGGCACGAGTATTGCATCAACATTGGCAGAAAGGTAAACCATGAACTTATCTTTGCCGCTTCCCCCTATCAAGCATACCCCCATTGATTCCCGTAAACCCGTCTTGAAAGTCATCGGTCTGGGTGGCGGTGGTCAAAATGCCGTCAACCGCATGATTGAATTAGGACTTTCCGGTGTTGATTTTATTGCTGCCAACACAGACGCCCAGGTGCTGGCATCCTCGCTGGCTCCAACGAAAATCCAATTAGGACCCAAATTGACCCGCGGATTAGGCGCAGGTGGCAACCCCACAATAGGGGCGGCTGCCGCAGAAGAAAGCATCCGTGAGCTGAATTCCGCACTGATTGGCGCAGATATGGTCTTCTTAACTGCTGGCATGGGCGGCGGAACTGGCACAGGTGCGATTGCTGTGGCAGCGCGCATTGCCCGCTCTTTAGGCGCAGTGGTCGTGGCGGTCGTTTCCACACCGTTTGCCTTTGAAGTCGGACGCCGCCAGAAGAATGCAGTGGATGGTTTAGCCATATTACGTCCCTTTACCGACACCTTGATTACTGTACCTAATGAAAGGCTGATTGAAATCGCCGGTAAATCCTTGACATTTGAAATGGCATTCCGCCTTGCCGATGACGTCTTGCGCCAGGGTATTCAAGCGATTTCTGAACTGATTACCCAGCCCGGTATGATCAATGTGGATTTTTCACACATCCGCCAGGCTATGTTCAATGGCGGCGGGTCATTAATGGCGATTGGCAATGGAGAAGGCTCATCCAAAGCTCTGGACGCGATCGAAAGCGCCCTTCATCATCCCATGCTGGGCGAAATTTGCCTCGATACCGCCACTCACATCATTGCCAATTTCACGGGTGGACCCGACCTGACTTTCCTGGAAGTCATGACTGCACTTGAAACCATCCAGGAACGCACACATGGCACATCTGAAATCATTCCCGGCGTTATTTGTGATGACCGGATGGAAGGGCGGGCACAGGTTATCCTGATCGTTACAGGTGTGGGTGCCACTCCAGTTGACGTCAAACAACCGTTAACCCGTGAAAAGGAAATCGCCGCACCACACTTATCAGACGAGCCGATCGAAACCTTCCGCCCGCACCTTGCGCCTATTGAAACCATGGTGATGGAAGGCGCAGAGGTTGGCGCTGGAATGGCTACCATTGATCTGGAAGTCCCGGCATTCTTACGTCGACGGAGCCATTAAGTGGAGCTGTAATGAACCCATTTTCTCTCGCATCCATATGCAGNNCAAACCGCCAACGGTAAAACGATTAAACGCGTTGTCCGTGTAGTAGTCTCTGACGAAGGCAAAATCGTCAAAACAACCACATCACGATGAGGAATATGATGACCATATCCTTTAATTATGAAACCGTACAACCGCAGCAGCCTATTGAAAGTTTTCCTGCACCGGAATTTTCTCTGGAATATGCCAAACACCTTGGAGGATTAATCCTGATGGAAAGCCAAAAATTCACACGCGTTTTGGGGTGGTTTTGTATCGTGGGTGTACTCGGGTTTGCCAGCGGCGTTGGATTGTTTTTCATTGTCAGCCAAATCCATTAAATTCCACACGAGCGAATCATCAAGCAGCGGTGTTCCCGCTGCTTTTTGTTATCCGCCTTTATTTGGTACAATTATCTTATGATGATTCGCCTTGGACCCATCGCCGACACATTATGAATAAATTCTCCTTCATAGTCCTGGTAATCATATTCATCGCCTGTGTTGCGCTGGGATTTGTGGTAATGAATCAGGTCTATGGTCCAGACGTTTCCCCCCTTGGCGGTCAATCAGCATCAACGCAAACGACCAACCTGGTGGCGCTCGAACAAAAGAATTTTCTGGTTATTCAAGTTGATAACCTGGAATCTGAC
>DFYN01000130.1:225-1388 GCA_002383615.1 Anaerolineaceae bacterium UBA4081 | reverse complement strand
CAAAGATGTTACTGGCGTTTTTATCAAGGCAATTCAGTCAAAATTTGATGTTGAATTTGAAGGGTACTTCCTCTTGGATAATGCCGGCTTAAGTGCAATCGGACAATGGTTGACCGGTAGCGAGTTGGAATTCCTGCACGATCCTGCCTCTCAAGACAGTAGCATTCCAGATGTGCTGCAGCCTTCAAAAGATTATCTTAGCCAGGTCTGTAAAGCGATTCGTAATAACGGTTCTGAGGCAGGCAACCAAATTCGATGGGCACAATTGATTCCCGCTCACTTTCGGACAACAGTATCTTTTGATAGCTTAATGCATTTATGGGATACTGTCAGCAGCAGCAAAAAAATTCGTTGTGAAATAACCATTCCTTAGTCCGCGAAGGGTGTGATATGGAGTTTATCTGGCAAGGGTTAATTCAAGCTATTCTGATTCTCATACGGCTTGATCCGGAGGTTATGGAGATAACCTTGTTATCGTTGGAAATCTCCGCTATTGCAACGGGCATCAGTCTGTTTTTGGGATTGCCTTTTGGCACTCTCCTGGCGCTCAAAAAGTTCCCGGGGCATAGGCTTCTCCTAAGTTTGGTCAACACCGGAATGGCAATGCCTCCGGTGGTTGCGGGTCTAGTCGTAGCTATCTTCCTTTGGCGAAGTGGTCCGCTAGGTGATTTGGGATTGATCTACACNNACCACCTCGGCTCTTCAATCACTAGACCCGCGACTTCGCTTTCAGTTGTTAGGTCTAGGAGCCAACCAAATCCAAGTCATTTGGACTTTGTGGAAAGAAGCCCGCCTGCCTCTCCTGGCAGCCTTGATGGCTGGTTTTGGCGCTGTCATCTCAGAAGTGGGTGCCTCAATGATGGTCGGAGGCAATATCAAAGGTCAAACCCGCCTGCTCACGACGGCAATCGTTCTGGAAACCGGGCGTGGTAATTTTGCCATTGCCATTGCCCTTTCGGTCATTTTGTTGCTGGTGGCATTCCTCGTCAATTTTGCTCTGACGGCGATTCAACAAGGGCGGGTTCGCAAATGAGTACCCAATGCCTTTCTATACAAAGAATGCAAGTTTTCCGACAGGAAATAAAGGTTCTGGACATCCCCCAATTACAGGTGAATTCAGGTGAATTACTGGCTGTAATTGGTCCTAATGGCGCTGGTAAAAG
>DFYN01000130.1:0-144 GCA_002383615.1 Anaerolineaceae bacterium UBA4081 | reverse complement strand
CAGAAGTTCAACGCCGGGTTAACCAATGGTTGGACCGTTTACAGATAAGAGAGTTGGCACACCGCCCTGCCAATCACATCTCCGGTGGCGAAGCTCAACGGGTTGCTCTGGCACGGGCGTTCGTGCTTCAACCTGCCTTACTCT
>DFYN01000154.1 GCA_002383615.1 Anaerolineaceae bacterium UBA4081 | reverse complement strand
AGCATCAAAAGGCTTTCGCCATTTCTGCCAATTCCGGGAACACCGCCTCTTCAATCCTGCCGGCATCCGCCAACGCCAACATTTCCGGTCGGATAGGCAATCGCGCCAGAATCGGTGCACCTGCAGTTTGTGCCACCTCTTCAGCATGGCTGGGACCAAAGACTTCGTGCTGTTTACCGCAATCCGGGCACACGAAATAACTCATATTTTCCACCACACCCATAATCGGCACATTCAGCTGCTTGAGCATCAAAACAGCCTTACGCACCACCATGGCAGATAAAGCCTGGGGTGTGGTCACTAAAATGACGCCATTCAGCGGAAGCGCTTGCGCCACGGAAAGGGCGGCGTCCGATGTGCCGGGTGGCAGGTCCACCAGCAGGGTATCCAATTTACCCCACAGCGCGTCTGTCCAGAATTGTCGGATTGCCGCAGAAATCATTGGTCCGCGCCAGACAATAGGCGTGTCTTCATCTTGGAGGAGCAGGTTAGCCGAGATAACCCGAATGCCTGTGGTGGTAATTGCCGGCAGCATGCCCTCATCACTGCCGCGCAGCCCACCGGAGGGCAGCCCAAACAAGCGCGGAATGCTTGGACCGGTAATGTCCGCATCCAGGATGCCAACTTTTTGTCCCTGTCGCCTCAATTCAACCGCCAGCAGTGCAGTCAGGCTGGACTTACCCACCCCGCCCTTACCGCTCATGACGGCAATGATTTGCTTGACCTGGTTGAAGGCTTTGATTTGCGGCATGACAGGCATTGCACTGCCAAGTACCGCAGCGCGCTCCTCGGCAGTCATTGCGCCCAGCGTTATGTCCACATCAGTCACACCTGGCACTTGCCGCACCGCTTTTTGCGCTTCACTTTTGATCTGGTCACGCATTGGGCAGGTCGGAATGGTAAGCGCTAACGTAAAACTAACCCGCCCGCCATTGATGTTCAGGTCGCGGATCATGTTGAGCTCCACCAGGTTGCGTCCCAGCTCGGGATCCATCACCTTACTCAAGGCAGCTATAATATCGTTTTCTGTATGTTTCTTCATCCTCATCCTTCAATATCAAACGCAAAGACGCTAAGTACGCAAAGGTCGCTAAGTTTTCAAGTTTCTTTTTTACCTTAGCGACCTTCGCGTCTTNNGTGGCGTAAGAGCAACGGCAGAAGCCTTCACCACCCGCTCCAAAGGAGGTACCCGGCACAATTGCCACATGCTCTTCGTTCAATAGCCGGTTGGCAAAGGTTTCATCATCCAGCCCGGTCACTCCCACCTTGGGGAAGCAGTAGAACGCGCCTTTGGGCTCAAAAGTTGGCAGACCAATGCGGTTGAGTTCACCGACAATCAATTTCCGGCGGCGGTCATATTCCAGGCGCATTTCCTCAACCATGGGTCCTGCCTCAGTCAGGGCGGTAATAGCCGCCGTCTGCGCAGTGGTTGGGGCGGACATGATGGTGTACTGGTGCACACGGATCATCCCGGCAATTATTTCCTTGGGACCCAGGGCATAACCAATGCGCCAACCGGTCATGGCATAATCCTTCGAGAAGCCGCCTAATAAGACCGTGCGGGGTTGCATATCCGGCAAAGATGGGAAGCAGACATGCTTATGCCCGGAATACACCAGCTGGTCATAAATTTCATCCGAGACGACCACCAGGTCATGCTCCTTGGCGAGTTTCGCCACTTCCAACAATTTCTCGCGGGTGGCGACTGCACCGGTCGGGTTGTTGGGGAAGCCCAACAGGATGGCTTTGGTGCGCGGCGTGATGGCTGCCGCGATGCGCTGGGGATCAATATCAAAGTTATCTTCCATGCGGCACGGAATCTCAACCGCCACACCACCCGCCAGCACGACCTCTGCCTGATAGGAGACAAAGCACGGGGTTGGAACGATGACCTCATCGCCCGGGTCGAGCAATGCCGTAAAGGTCAGGTAAAGCGCTTCTGAACCGCCTACCGTAATGACCGCATCTGTGGCAGGGTCGTATTGCACCCCATACAGCTTGTGGATGTGGTCAGTCAAGGCTTTGCGTAAAGGCATGAGACCCGCGTTGGAAGTGTAATGGGTCTCCCCGCGCTGAAGGCTGCGAATACCTGCCTCA
Source organism: Anaerolineaceae bacterium UBA4081 (assembly GCA_002383615.1). Taxonomy (GTDB): domain Bacteria; phylum Chloroflexota; class Anaerolineae; order Anaerolineales; family Anaerolineaceae; genus UBA4081. The sequence continues at coordinate 2,255 of DFYN01000154.1, read as the reverse complement.
ACAATGGGTCGGGGAGTGTCAAAATCCGGCTCACCAATACCGAGGGAAATAACCTCTTTCATGGTGGCGGCGATATCAAAGAACTTACGAATGCCGGAGGGCTTTAGCGTGGCAACCCGATGGGCAACATACGATTCGCGCATGAATGGCTCCTGTACCAGAGATTAGTGAGCAGAGATTTGAGAACAGGAGGTATAACCTGCTCTCTATTTACGATTCTCCGCTCTCTACGGAAGAATTATCCCCCACATTCAACCGGGTGGGAGCGCCGGATAAACAAACATGCTTGCCAATGATGGAATCAGTGAGGACCATATCCCGGATGTGGGTGTTCGTATCAATAATGGCATTCCGCACCACGGCGCTTTCTACCACACACTCTGCCCCCAGCGAGACATACGGACCGATGACTGAACCATGTACCTGGGCGGTCGGATGAATGTGAACCGGGGGAATGATGGTCGCTTCGGTCAACCGCCTGGCAGCCTCCGCGGAGTTATCGCGCCCGTGGCTGAGCAGCCAGGCATTCGTTTCCAGCGTGGCAGAAATCACACCAGCATCCAACCAGGTGTCAATCTGAACGGGAGCAAAATTCGCGCCGTGTTTCAGCATGATATTAATGGATTCCGTCAGGAAGTACTCGCCTTTTATGGTCTTTCCACCCGCAATTTGCTCTGCAATGGCTTCCATCAGTGCTTCGCCGCTCTTAAAATAGTAGAAACCCACCACAGCCAGGTTGTTCTCAATATCACCCGGCTTTTCCACCAGGCGGGTAATCCGCCCTGAGGCATCCACTACTGCCACCCCAAACCGGCGCGGGTCAGGAACCGGCATGACCCATGCCAAGCCATCGTGTGTATCACTGGTAAGGATGGATAGGTCGGTATCGATCAACGTGTCCGAAAAGGACATCAGCATGGGTCCCTTGAGGAACTCGCGCGCTAGATACAGCGCTGGCGCCTGACCATTCATCACTTCTTGCACGACAATTTTCACAGGCAGGTCAGGATAATAAGCTGCCATGTGCGCTTGCACCTGCTCCTTTTGGAATGGACTGACAATAAAGACATACTCCGCCTGCCAGCCAGCCGGAAGGGACCTGAACTGGTCCAGGGCGTGGTCCAGCACCGTCATGCCAGCCAGCGGGATGAGGGGTTTGGCTTTGCTCCAGGTATGCGGGCGCATGCGGCTGCCGTAGCCAGCCATGGGAATGGCAATTTGCACGGTTTGGGTCACATCATCCTCCCGGCAGGGAAAGTGGCGCGCACAGCGCCCGGCATAATTGTACACCGGGCGCCGTATTAATCCTATTGACACACTTCAGCCCGGCGGCTGACATTCTTCGGGTTTTTACACGGATACCATATTAACCATGGTGCGGAAGGCGCGGTAAGCTTCCGGCATATCCCTGGCAACAAATTCAACCCGCCGACCGTCCAACCGTTTCGAACCGGGCAGCAACTCAGCGCTGTCTGCCATGATGGTCGTGAAGAATTCAATGGTGACCGTGATGGGTGTTGACAGGCTTAGGGGCTGCGGTTTCTTACCCTTGATAAAGTCGGCAACCACTTTCTTCGCGCCGGCTTTAATCAGTTTTTGGGCTTCAACTGGCGGCAGACACAGGGCGTTCATGCGGGCAGCGGCACGCTTGACTTCCACGCCTTCCACTTCCGGCACAAATGTCTTGGCTTCGGCACATACAGATTGGTCACCAGTTACCATCAACACGGGTGCGCCAAAGTGACCGCACATGGCGGCGTTTAAGCCAAATTCACCGGTCAAACGACCGTTCAGCCACAGGTTGTCAATGCGCGCGCTGGACCAGGTATGGTCCAGGATGGCATGCGGGGTGCCAATCATGGCGTGGTAACCCACAAAAATGGCGGCATCAATGCCGGTATCCACACCCTGCACCATGGAGTAGGGGGAGGGCGAGCCGGTGTTGATGCGGGCGCGGGCGTCCAATCCCTCAATCATGACATTGCCACTGTTCCAGTGCCCATCCGACACCTGGATATCGGTTGCGCCAGCTTCTGCCGCACCGGCAATGGCAGCATTGACGTCATCCGTCATTATTTTACGAAAACGTGCATATTCTGCGTGGCTTGGGGTAACCTGATCCCAGGTGGTCACACCACTGATACCTTCCATATCGCAAGCAATCAACAACTTCATGGGAAAATCTCCTTATGGGGTGAAATGACGTATCCAGTATACAACCAAAATAGATATATGGTATATGATATTCGGCTAGC
>DFYN01000127.1 GCA_002383615.1 Anaerolineaceae bacterium UBA4081 | reverse complement strand
TGATATTGTAGTCCACAGTACCTGTGACCCATTTATCTGAGCCGCCAGAGAGGAACAACTCCCCTGCGCCCATCTCTATCGTGAGCTCAGCCGGGGATGCACCGGTTGGGATGGCTTCGTTGATGGTCAAAGTCTGTGTTTCACCTACCGTGGTGGCAGGCACATTCACTGTGAATGTACATCCTGCTGACACGAGGATTGCAGACAGGGATGCAATGAGGATTAGTTTTTTCATTTCTTCATCCTTTAGTGTTGTGGGTGGCGATGAGCCACCCACTTGTTGTTTATGCTTCAGGTGTTGTGGGCGGCGGTTCAACTGGCGGTTGGGCAACGGATACGGTTGGTTGGGGACGTGCCGAAAACTTCAGGACACCGAACCGGCTGATGACAACTGCTCCCAAACCGAAGATGCCGACAATGACTCCAACTACCCAACCCATGCAAGGGATGATTCCCACAGCCCGGACAACCAGTGTTAGAGCTAATGTGCCCAAGCCTGCGCTGACCGGACCTGCCCATTCAGCCTTGAACAGTTCAGCCATACGTTGACCAAGTTCGTAGCCAACAGCAATCCAGCCATAGACGACTGCCACAGCCAGTACCAGGACTGCAATCGGGGTGAAGGGGATGAGCAGGATCGTCACAATCATGACCACCAACAAAACAGGGAATGCCAGGATGGTCAGGATGCCCACACCGCCGGTAATCCATGTTTCGCCGTGCAGGGTATCCACCACACGTTCTGTGGGTTTGGGCAGGAATAGGGTGACAACGACAGCCAGCGCTGCCAAGGTTAATGATTGCACCAGCGCCCATAATACTTTCAAGGCGGCAGAAGGTGCCTCAGGAGCAGGTTGTTCCGGTGTCGCTGGTATCTCAAATGGGATGGGAGCACTCGGGTTGCTTAAGTTGAAATCTTCCCGGAAACCTTCTTTGACACCCCCGGTGATTTGGGCATTCCCCACGTTGAGCAGCGAACCAATACGGACGATTTGTCCTGTTAGCTCAGCGCTATCTTGCATATTGACCACGCCGCCTATAGCAATCATATCGCCATCGACTTTGCCTGCCATGCTCAGCATACCGCCGAGGACAAGGATGTCGCCATTAACCATTGACCCATCTTCCAGGGTGGCGGTTCCACCTACTATGGCAAGATTGCCATTCAGTGTTTGGTCTTTGGCAAGGACATAGGTGTTTCCAACGACAAATTGGTCACCTTCGATGGTGATGGTCTGACCGGTTGGGGGAGTGGGGGTCTGGGCATACGCCTGACCCACAATACCTGATGTTGCCATCAGGACAGCGCAGATGATGATGAGGAAACGGAAGAGATTTTTCATGATTGGACTCCTTGTTGATTGATTTTCCACATCGTGAAGACCCAGGCTGATCCGATCAGACTAAACCAGCTGAGGACTGCCAATGCCAATAGCAGCGTCAGCGGGAGCGGAATGACATTCAACCAGCTTTGCAGGGTCGATTGTATAACGGTAAATGTGCTCGCCAAATCAAGGACAGCATTGACGCTGTTGACAATCCAGGTGATGGGCGAATTGAGGGTCAGCAGAAAACCCATCCCAGTCATCAATGCTGCCCCGGCTGAGATGCTTAATCCCCAAAATAATCGGCGTGCCAGAGACCGCTGGCGGCGCACTTTCCTTTCAGGGAGGCTGTCCATAAACCGCCGGGTGAAGCCAGCTTTCAGGGTCACTTCAGGGGAGGTCTGGATGACTTTTACAGCGCTATGCCAGCCATCTGCCAGGCGGCGGCACTCGCTGCAGTCCTTGAGGTGCATGTCCATCTGGTGGCGTTGGTCACCTGTCAATTCGACATCGTCAAGAATCCAGGTTTCATACGGTTGATGGTTCATATTCGTTCTCCTCTTCCTGGACGTCAGCCAGTGTGTCAGCCATTTTCTCAGCCAGCAGTTTGCGTGCTCGGTGAAGGCGGCTCTTGACTGCGCTGACCGTCAGGTTTAATGCGACGCTGATTTCCTCTTCTGACATTTCATGCCAGTAACGCATGATGATGGCAGCTCGATCTGTCGGGTTCAGTTCATCCAAGACTAAGCGGATGGCTTGGTGTTGATCTGATTGTGCCATCAGGGTCTCTGGTCCAGGTCCATAATCTGGTGTCTCGAACTCTTCGAAGGCGTCAATTTCCACCGTGGGCAGCTTTCGGCGGCGTTGCTGGTCGATGCAATAATGAGCGGCAATGGAGAGTAACCAGGTTGCAAATGGTCTGGCAGGGTCATAGCGGCTAAGTGCCTGGTATGCCCGCCAAAAGGTCTCTTGGGCTGCATCCTCAGCTTCAGTTGCATTGTCAAGCATTCGGTAGCAGAGGTGGTAGACCGGGTTCTGGAAGCGTTCAACCAGGCAGGCGAAAGCTTCATCGTCTCCCTTGCGCGCCTGCGATAACCAGTCTTGTTCTTCGGTGTTCAACGAACGCTCCTCAGGCTGTCTCACTCACATATACGTCAAAATCGCCATTCAGTTGCACAGCAAATATCCTTTCAGATAAGGTTATTGTCAAGGGCGTGGAGGTGTAAAATCAACAAAACAACACGGAGGTGACCTTTGGATAGACTTAGGATTGAGGGTCGCTGGTTTATGGACGAAAGTGGTCGCAGGGTGATGTTGCGGGGTGTTAACCTGGGTGGCAGCTCCAAGGTTCCTCGGACGCCAAACGGAGCGACACATTTTCCGCTGGATTGCCAAAATCACCGGGAAGTCTCATTTATCGGAAGACCGTTTGACTTGAATGAAGCGGATGAGCATTTCAGCCGGCTGCGCCACTGGGGTTTCAACTGCCTGCGGCTGCTGACCACGTGGGAAGCGATTGAGCATGCTGGTCCCGGAATGTATGATGAGGATTACCTGGATTACTTCAGACAGGTCGTCCAGAAGGCAGCGGCACATAACTTGTATGTATTTATTGACCCGCACCAGGATGTATGGAGCCGTTTCTCCGGCGGAGATGGCGCGCCAGGTTGGACGCTTGAACTGGCTGGATTTAACCTGGAATCTTTGGATGCAGCCGAAGCTGCCGTAACCATGCAACGGCGTTTCCCGGATTATTACCGGATGATCTGGTCCTCCAATCGCTATCGTTTGGCATCCGCAACTATGTACACCTTGTTTTTTGGTGGTGGTCGATTTGCGCCCCGGTTTACAGTTGAGGGAGAACCCGCAGACGCGTTTCTCCAGCGGCATTTTATTTCTGCCATGGTCAAAGTGGCTGAGCGACTGGTTGATTTGACGAACGTGATAGGCTACGACAGCCTCAATGAACCCAATTCCGGCTATATTGGTAGCCGCTCGCTCGCCGACCGTCCGATTATCCCGACCCGGTCGCCCAACTTGAGCGGATTTGACAGCATGGCATTGGGGGGTGGCTGCAGTGTGGAAGTGCCGATTGCAGACCGGCGTTTAAACAAAATGAAGGTCGTGGCGAAGAAAACCCTTAACCCGCAGGGGATTATCGCATGGCGATCACCTGAAGCAGATATCTGGCGGGATCATGGCGTCTATGATATTGATGGACAGGGGCATCCGGTATTGCTGCGCGATGATTATTTTTCCGGCGCTGATTTCTTACGCGATTATCTGAACCCTTTCATTGAGCGTTATGCCGCTGCCATCCGTAAAATTGATTCGCGGACAATCCTGTTTATTGAAGGTGAGCCCGGAACGCTGGAACCGATGCACCGCCCGGCGGATATTCCAATTGTGAACGCCTCCCATTGGTATGATGTGATTACCTTGTTTACCAAGCGGTACATGGGCTGGGTGTCTGTGGATTGGATGACCCGGAAAATTGTCTTGCTGGCTTCCAACGTTCAAAAAATGTTCACCCTTCAAATTGCCTACTGGGTGAATATGTCCCAACATAGACTGGGCGGCGTGCCTACCCTGATCGGTGAGTTTGGTTTGCCATTTGATCTGGAACAGGGGAAAGCCTACCGGGATGGCGATTTCTCGGCGCATGTGAGAGCTTTGTCCGCTTATTACAACGCCATGGATGCTAACCTGGTGCACTCAACAATTTGGAACTATACGGCAGATAACACCAACGCACATGGTGACCAGTGGAATGAGGAAGACCTATCCATATTCAGCCGTGACCAACAAAAAGATGTTAACGACCCGGACAGCGGTGGACGGGCAGTGTCAGGGTTCTGCCGCCCCTACGTATTGGCAGCAGCCGGTACGCCGGTGCACATGGCTTTTGACCAGGGTAAAGGTTCCTTTGAACTGGCGTTGGATATTGATCCGGCTGTTGACCAACCGACGGTTGTGTATCTGCCACGCATCCAGTATCCACGAGGTGTTGAGGTTTCTGTCACCAGCGGCAGCGTTGAGGTGGATCTGGCGGCACAGCGAGTATATTGGCGCAACCCGGCGGTTGGCAAACAAAAAATGCGCTTTAGACGGAAGTAAGAAAACAGCAGGTCAGATTCCTGACCTGCTG
>DFYN01000138.1:2084-4487 GCA_002383615.1 Anaerolineaceae bacterium UBA4081 | reverse complement strand
GAGCGCACTAACCTGGCGAACCTTGGAATCGAAACAATTCCAATTGCCAGCAGCGCGTTAATCAAACCCGTACCAAGCACGGTCACAATGGCGATCGCCAGCAGCAAACTGGGGAACGCCATCAATACGTCCATAATCCGCATTAATAGGTTATCCAGCCAACCGCCAACCGTTCCGGCTACGGCGCCGATCAAGCCGCCGATAACGATGGCAAAACTCATCGTGACGAGACCAACCTGTAAGGAAAGCCGGCTGCCATAAATAACACGACTGAGCAGGTCACGGCTATTGCCGTCAATGCCCATCCAATGCTCAGGTTGATCCACCGGGCAGCCCAGCAGGTGAATACACGGGGGGGAGCGCCGTTTGACATCCCGCAAGATGGCTGTAGGACTGTATGGCGCTAACAGGGGAGCAAATATCGCCAGTAAAATGAGGAACCCCAGGATAACCATCCCCGTGCGGGCAGAGCGATGGCGGAAGAGGTGCCGAAGTGCCTCGCGGGTCGGGGACAGGCGCGGCTGGGGAGCATTATCAGAAGAAAGGGTGGCAACAGGTGTGCTCATGGGTTCCTCATCAATCCAGCCGAATGCGGGGATCAAGATAAGCGTAAGATATATCCACGATCAGATTAACCAAAACAAAAACGAGGGCAATCACCAGTGTAAAACCCTGTACCACCGGATAATCCCTTGCCAGAATCGCACCAACCAGGGCTGTGCCCACCCCCGGCAGTGAAAATGTCGTCTCCGTCAGCACAGCGCCGGATAACAAGCCGCCGGTTTCAATGCCAATGATGGTAATGATGGGTATCATCGCATTCCGCATGGCATGCTTGCTGATGACGCGCCGTTCAATCATACCTTTGGCGCGCGCCGTGCGGATGTAATCCAACCCCAACACTTCCAACAAACTGGAGCGGGTCATGCGCGCAATAATGGACATAGGAATGGTACCGACTGCAATGGCGGGCAGCAGCAGGTGCCTGAGGGAATCGCCAAATGCCTTCCAATTTCCGGTGATGATGGCATTAACCAGGGACAGGTTGCCAAAAAATTGCAGGAAAAACTTTTGCAAACCTTCCGGATTTTCAATTCCATAGAATTTTGCCAGAGGTTCGAGGGAGATGCCGGATGTGAAGCGCGCCGAAGGCGGCAAGGCAAAGGCGGTATCTTTGAGCAGTAATGCAAACACGTAGGCTAGCATCAGCCCCAGCCAGAAGACCGGCATGGACACGCCAATGTTGGCAATAATCATGGTAAAGGTATCGATGAATGAGTTGCGCTTAAGGGCGGAGATCAACCCCAACAGGATGCCGCTTACAGTCGAGAATATCATTGCCATGATGGTCAATTCCAGCGTCATGGGCAAACGCTCCGACATCAAGTCGGTCACGGGACGGCCAAACCGAAGCGATGTTCCAAAATCGCCCTTTGCCATATTGCCCAGGTAGCGAACGAATTGCACAGCAATGTTATCGTTAAGACCGTACCGCTCTTTGAAGTCATCGCAGGTGGCTTTGGTCGCTTTCTCCCCCAACATCACCACACACGGATCGCCTGGTATCAGGCGAACGATGGTAAAGGTGATGAATAAAATCCCGATGAGGACCGGCAGGAGCAATAGCATTCTACGGGCAAGGAACTGGAGCATGGGCGGTTCCTGGAAAAAGGATGGAGTTATTATAGCAAAGTCAAGCCAATACGCGTTAACAACTTTTTGAAGCTGATGAGGTCCAATGTCATCAGTTGGATGATACCAAAATAAAAAAACCTCTCCCCGTTAGCAGGGAGAGGTTGTTCGTCGCTTTACAGGAATGGGTTATGCTTGCAGGCGGCGGGAGATGGCTTGCGCCACCAAACCGATGCCAAAGAATGCCAAGCCTAGATTGAAGAGGATGCCGCGCAGGTTGCCTGCCATCTGGCGGGCTTCCGTCCGTTCTGCACCGGTCACAGGAATGAGCACAGAGGGGGTCACACCCGTCACCGGCACCGACAAAGTCGGGTCGGGAGTCGTACCGGGAGTGGTTTCAGTCTCCTCAGGAGTCGACTGGGTAGCCGTTTTGGTTACCTCGGTCGGTGTCGGAGTTTCCGGGGTCAATATGGGGCAGGTGTCATAACCCACGATAGATTCTTCCACTTCAGCGCCATTCAACGTATAGGTGATGGTCATGGTATAGACGCCGCCCAGTGAGGTATGGAACAGGGTTGTTTGGGATGCCGCCGGCAATACTTTGCCTTGAGCTACTGCACCCAAACCAGATGCGTTGGATGTACCTGTCAACGACCAGTCAAAAGTGTAACTATTGATATTGCTGTTGATGACCGACCACTCAATAGTGTTGTACACATCAGCCGCGATGGAAGGTCCACCGGTCGAATCAATTTGTTCTGTTTCACGCTG
>DFYN01000138.1:0-2012 GCA_002383615.1 Anaerolineaceae bacterium UBA4081 | reverse complement strand
CCGTAGCGGTTTCAGTGACCGTCTCAGTTACAGTCTCTGTAGCTGTATTCGTAGCGGTTTCAGTAGGCGTCACAACCTCTTCACCACACTTATCAGGCGCATTGGGATTGCCCTGACCGGGATAAGTCACGCCGCCATAAACGAATGAATCCCACGCGTCATCATCGTGGGTTCCGTGCCCACCAATGTTAATCGCATCCTCAACTGAGTTGATATTGACATTGACCCAGACATAAGGATTACTCTGGCTGCCAGTCGCATGGCACACATCGATCTTCAGGATTTCCGGCTGACCTTGTGCCGTTGATGCAGCTACCGGGGAGGCAACAGCCCCAAGGATCATGCCACCCAGAATGAGCGCAACAGCTAAGACGTATGCTGCCTTTGAAAAAAAACTTAAGTAAATCTTGGCTTTCATTGTGAACCTCCGCACTATTAAAAAAGAGTACCCGGCCAAATGTTGGGCCGGGTTCGCTACTGGCTCCTCGGATGCCCGTCTCCTAATAAAAGGAGACAAGCGACCAATTAATGCATCCGTTTCATCGCCGCCAAGAACAAGACTGGGTTATTAATATAGGATAAAATAGATAGATAATATCCTATTTAGAGATTATATAGTATTTATTTTGTTTGTCAATAGTCATTTTTACAGAGTCATTTTTACAGATTAAGAAAACCAACCCTGCTTTCCAGCAGGATTGGTTTTCTGGCACCATGCTGAACCGCGAATTCTTGTTAATTTCCTTCCAACTTCCACAAACCCACTTGGGTGCTGCTGTGCCCAACCACCCAGATTTGTCCGCTGGCATCCTGCGCCGCAGCAACGCTCATGAACCCGCGGTTGGGGGTTGTTGTACGCCCAAACACCAGTTCCGGATTGGTCGTATTTCCCAGCAGCCAGGCGTCACCACTGGTTGTGAAAAGTAAGTCCTGATAGAAGGGGTCGCGCGGCGGATACGCCAGTTCCGGTTTGCCATCGGTCAAGATGTAAGTCGCCTCAGCTGTATCGCAGGCGGCGCCACCGCACATAGAAAATGTCACCCAGACTCTTCCTTGAGGATCAATCGCCGCATTCATGACATAACCCCCCCGCACCTCTCCGCCAGCCGTTTGTACCACCCCGGGCGAGAACCGATTCCATTGCGTGGTCCCTGCTAACTGCCAGTAAACCGTATCTCCCATTCCAACGACTTTATTACCGCCATTGTCCTGTTGGATAAAAGTGGCACAATCATTGTTGTTCGCCAACTTGACGGGCTGCCATCCTGAGGATGTCTGGCGTCTCACCCCATCGCCGCCCATCGGACCCGGTCCACCCCAATCGCATTCGCCCACCCAGGCGTCGCCATCCACAATTCCAAGATTAAAGCCAATATAGGTGTCTTCGGTGGCTCCAACCTTGAACCCCATCTCTTCAGGCGTAAAAATATCCCAGCGACCATCTTTTAACCGGCGGACATCCTGGGCAGTCGTTACCCACAAACCGCCATGACCGTCTTCATGTATCCCCGGGTCAACGGGCGTGTACTGGAACATGTCAATCGGCAACCAGCCTTCACTTTCGGTATATACCACCCAGTTTGATCCATCCCAGGCAGAGACATAGCTGCCATCATAAGAGGCTGTCCATACCCGGCGCTGGCTGTCCATCCCGATGACAATATCCGTGATTTCCGTCAGGAAAGGCTGCCACAAACCATCAGCATATTGCAGCACGTTAAGATCATTGATTAGCCAAAAGGTTCCATCGGCATCAACCTGAAGGGTGTTGACGTTGCCAAGCCACTCATAAGTCAGGGGAGCTACCAGCGTAAAAGGCTTAACTGTTTCCGGCTGCCAGGTGGGCGCCGGGTTTTCCGCCAGGGGTCCCGGAGTCCATACCGCCGTGGGCGCTGGTGTGTATGTTGGCGCATTTTCCAGTGTAGGGTCAGATAATACAGACCGCCCGCCGGGCAATTCTGCCGTGGGTGTGGTGCACCCCATAAGGAGCAACATGCAAGATAGAATGGCAA
>DFYN01000144.1:3843-4415 GCA_002383615.1 Anaerolineaceae bacterium UBA4081 | reverse complement strand
TGTGACATCAAGCAAACCGGGCAGATTCATTCAGTCATTCATCCACACAATAGGAGAATAAGAAATGAAACTTACCCCTCCGAAAGTCATCACCTTCTGGATTGCTGTCATCATAGCAGTCGTTGGTTTGCTCGCTCAATATGCTCCGATTGCAGCGCTTCAACCCTATGCTGCTCTCATTGTGTTTTTAGGTTTTGCCCTGCTTGCCCTAGCCCTTCTGATCAAGGGTCTCTAACAATCTCCCGCACTGCCCGGTTTCGGCGCCATTTGACGTCCGTTGCTTGACTTGTTCCTTCCGGATTGCACAATATCCCTGCAACCCGGAAGGTTGTTAATAAGGTGTCCCGGCTTGCATCCATATCAAATTTGGTTACAATAAAAGTATCACATGTGCTCTCCGGTCAATGACCGGTTTGCCTCGTTCTGAAAGACCCCCAGGAGGATTTTATGGAAATAACCTGTCCAAAATGTCACACGGTCAATAGCGACAAGAACATATTTTGCATCAGCTGCGGGAGCAAAATTCAAGAGCTCTCCGCCTTCACCCCGCAGGCACCGGTTCAGCCAGCTGT
>DFYN01000144.1:0-3796 GCA_002383615.1 Anaerolineaceae bacterium UBA4081 | reverse complement strand
CCTCCACCTGCACCCAAATTGAGCGGGTTGGGCGTGTCCATCGAAGGTGCATCAGATATTTTGGATGGTGAAGCTGATAAGGCGCAAAAAGTGATTGATGCCTTTATCAAGCGCATTCAAGCATTGGCGCTTCCGGGTGTGACGCTGGACCAGCGCACCCTGACCGAAGGCTCTGACTCGCGCCTGTTCCAGATTGTACGGCACAGCTCCGGCGCCTCGGTTGCAGTCAATATCCAACCGTTTGGCAAAGACCTGTACACCGGCTGGGATCTGTACGTCCCACGCAAGCTCAACTTCATTCCTTGCATTGTCATGGCTGCCATTGCGGTAGGTGTGCCATTCATCTACTGGTTGGTCAACCTGTTCAGCGGCAACAATTTCTTCTTTGTCACGTTGCAGGCGTTTTTCCATATGGCAAGCCTGATCCTGCCCATTACTATTCTCGCGCTGCTGTACGGCAAGCTGCTGCACGACGATCCCTGGATGCTGTTTGTCACCGAGCTAAATGATTTTCAAGCAACGGATGCTGCCGCGTTTACCATGGTGGTCCAGCGTGAGTTATTTGGCGCATTGGACGATGCAGGAATAGAGTTAGAAGAGGAATAACCTCAGCCAGTGAGGTAATGTGAATAAAAGCCGCGGAAACCGCGGCTTTTTGATGGGTTAAGGCAGTAGGTTGGGCAGCTCGGACAAGGTATCTGCCACCGCATCCGGGGTAATTTCCCCCAGCAGGTTGCATTCAGCCGGTTCAGCCCGGCGGTTGACCCACACAGCGAACATGCCCACAGCTTGAGCGCCGCGTACGTCCGCGCTGAGCTTGTCGCCGACCATCGCCGCGTGGGCAGCATTCACACCAAACGCCTGCAGGGCAACCTCAAACATTCGGCTGTGCGGCTTGCGCAAACCCACTCTGGCAGAGGTGAAGATGTGCTCCATATATGGCTCAATGCCAGTCAGGTGCACCAGTTGACGGACATCCTCATCATCCGCTGCATTGGATAGGATACCCAAACGGTATCCGGCAGCTTGCAGGGTTTGAAGGGTGCTGATGGTGTCAGCNNTCTGGCGTTTCAGGGTGTCCGGCTTGGGTGAGCGCTTGCGATAATATGGCTGCGGTGGTATCTTCTTCCCCATCCTGGTCGCGTTCCATCCGATAACCCTCCATGCGGATGGTGAACGACTCCGTAAAGCCTTCCTCGTCCACTTCATAGCCCTGGTCGCACAGGTTGTGCGCCATTGCCCGTCCAGCTTCACGCAGCACCTTTGACCAATCGGAATCAAAATAGATGAGGGTGCCTCCCAGGTCAAACAATACCACTTGAATTTGTTTCATATTAATATAACGTCCCCCGTTAGAAAAAGTTCCGAAATTTATACCAACATCATAGCATCGTAATTAATACCCTCGCACAGGGTCAAAACGGTTGAGCAAAGGCGCACTCTCAAGATAGCGGCGCAAGTTTTCGGAAAACATTGCGACTGCCCGGTCCTGATAAAATGGGCTGATACCGGCAATATGGGGTGAAATGATGACGTTCTGCAGCTTCCAGAAAGGGCTGTCAGGCGGTAGGGGTTCTTCGCTGAACACATCCAGGGCTGCGCCGGCGATTTTCTTCTCCTGTAGTGCGTTCAGCAAAGATGCCTGATCAACCACGCCGCCCCGCCCTATATGGACAAGTTTGGCGTCGGGTTTGCAGGCTGCCAGCGCTTCTGCGTTGATCAATCCTCGCGTATGAGCGGTCAGCGGCAAGCAAATTACAATGTAATCACACAACTTCAACATGCTATGGATTGCCTGCATGGGATACAGGCGGGTGAAGTAATCACCGGACGGGTCGCCCAGACCGGCGGGCATGTATCCGCCATCCTCAGGGTTCATCACGTCGCGTTTTACAGCCAGTAATTGTACGCCCCAGGGGTGCAGCAGCCGGGCAATTTCACGTCCAATGCTGCCATACCCCAGGATGCCAACTGTGGATCCCCGTAATTCTGATGGCGCAAAGCGCTCCCAGCGGTTGCGAGACCATTCGGCTTTGGACTGACTGGCGATGACATCCGGCAGGCGATGACCGAGCGCCAGAAGCATCATGACGGTATATTCAGCTACCTGGGGGGCGGCTGCCCCGCTCAATGTGGTGAATTGAACGTCCGGTTGTGCCAGTAAAGGTGCATCCAGGGCAAAATCGATGCCGGCAAAGTGGAATTGAACCCATTTCAGGTTAGGCGCTTGCGTGGGCGTGGGAATAACCCGGTCGGTGTACAATACTTCAGCCCGGCTAAGCAGCTCCGCAGGGATCTCGTCGATTGTCCGGGTTGGAACTGTCGTCAGGCGCAGGCGTGGAGAGAGCTGGCGCAATTGCGCCAACTGGTCTTCAGAAAATGAAACAGTCAGTAATACGTCCAGCGGGGCGGTTGGGGGCGTCATCGGTTCACCTCTTTCCTGTCCCTTTTATTGTATACGATTAACCCTTCAGGTAGATACCGTCCGGGTCCAATTCTTCGCGCAGGATGCGCAGCTCGCCATCGGTAAGCGGTTCGGTTTGGCGCAGCTTGGGTGCAGTTTTAAGTGCCCAGCCTGTATTGGCGATTGCCTGTTCTACAGTGGCGCCCGGGTGTAAGGCGGTCAAGATCATCTCGCCGGTCTCATCCGGTTCCAGGATGCCCAGGTCAGTCACGACTGCCACTGGTCCCTTACCGCGCACACCGGCTGCTACGCGTTTGGCGCGTCCATCCAGATAACCGGCACTGGTGGCGAAATCTACCTTCTCAGGGAAGCGGCGTTTCTGATGGGGGGTAATGATGTAACAGCGGTTTGCCCAGGCGGCAATTTCCTGCGAGCCGCCGGAGCCGGGCAGGCGCACCTTGGGATGGTCGTAGGGACCAATGACCGTGGCGTTAATGTTGCCGAAGCGGTCAATCTGGGCGCCGCCCAGGAAGCCTACATCTACGTTGCCGCGCTGCAGGTAGAGGGTGAAGATATCGTACATGCTGCAGACCGACAGGGCGCCGGACACCAGGGTGGGGTCGCCGATGGAGAGAGGCAGGCGTTCGGGTCGCGCACCAATCACGCCAGCCTCGTAGATCATTTGCAACTTGGGGGCGTGCGTACGGCGTGCCAGATTGCATGCCAGGTTGGGCAAGCCGACACCCACAAACACCACATCGCCGTCACGCAGCAACCGGGCGGCGTTGATGCNNGTCATTAAAAAATCCTTCTTTCCACGGATTTACACGGATATTACAGATGAAAAGATACACTATTCAGAATTGGGTTTATCCGACAACAGGTACCACCAAATGTGGACGAAGCAGTCTTTTCCATTGAAGGCGAGACGCGCCAAAGTTCAGCAGCAAACCGATAGGTAATCCAGTTGCTTTGAGGTAATTTAGCATTTGAGCGTCCTCGTTCGGACCTAACCTGTCTAGCGTTTTAAGTTCCACGATAACTTGTCCAAAGACCAATAAATCAGGTCTAAACTTATGCTTCAATGACTGCTCTTTATATGAGATTGATAGTTCTGGTTGAGCCTCAAATGGGATGTTTCGTAATCTTAATTCGTATTCAAACGCTTCTTGATATACTGATTCCAAGAAACCACACCCTAATAGTGAATGGACTTCCATCGCTGCCCCATTGATGGCAAATGTTTCTTTCTCAAAAATGAGTTTTGTGGTTTCAGCCATTTATTATCCGAGTCCATCCGTAAGAATCTGAATAATCCGTGGATATTTTTTAATATTCACCGTAGTTGACAGGTGCTGCCAGGCGAGGTTTGACCTGCAGGCGTTTGTGGGT
>DFYN01000087.1 GCA_002383615.1 Anaerolineaceae bacterium UBA4081 | reverse complement strand
TGTCTGCGAGACTTGCCAGCATTAATCCACAAAAAAGCAGCCAATTTTGGCTGCTTTATGGATAACTCTCTACGACCTACTGCCTGCTCATTCGTCATACACCGGCGGCACAAAATTGACTGCCCATATTCCAGAGCCAGGCACCCGATTGTTTGCCAGTCGGTAATAATCCATTGAATCCATGGTTTCAAACACAGGTGAGTCAGTTGTTACGATTTCAACCCAGGTTTGACCGTTCTTGAGCGAGACAGGGGTGCCATCCCTGTTGATAAACCGGATAGGGCGCAACTTGCCCGTTTCTTTCTCATAAGCTCCAGCACGCGTAGTCCAATACACTTTGTACATCTGCCCATCACGGAACAGCATGGCAGGCATGCGGTCGATATATAGCAAATCTACATCAAAAATAGTTGGCGCTTCAGCGACGTGGTCTGCAAACAACACCACCACGTTTTCGTAGGTCAGTGCTTCTCCGGTCAACCGGTCGGTGGCAACATCAAAGTTGGTACCATCCGCACGATCTTGCAACCGCAGGTAAGCGCCGCTTTCCTCATCATATCGCCAGATGATTTGATTCAAGTAACTGTATGGCAGCCACAGCATGGTACCTTTCACTCCACCCAGGGGAGCGTTGGGGTCAAACAGGTTGCCACTTAACGAAGCGCTGCCAAGCTGCTTGCCGGTATTCACTGCAATTTGATTGAGTTGGGATACCTTGACTTTGGCGCTGTTGATATCATCGTCATCACTGCCAAAGAATTGTGAATACTGGGACAGGGATTGTTTGACTTTTGGGTCAGCCGAGGTCATCACCAGGAATCCGTTCAAGAGTTGACGCAGGGATTCGTAAGGTTTGCGTCCCGAGCGCAGGGGACCAATTTCTGCATCCATCAATGCGTTGACTTGACCGGGACCAGCCGCGCCGCCCATGGCTTCTTCGCCAGGGAAAATGCCATAAAACACAGTCAAAAAGCGGGTCATGCCTTCGCCAATGTAGAGCTCATAGACAAGGCTGGCTGTGTCTAATCCCGCTTGCGGGCGGGCGGAAAGCGGAAAATTGGTGATGGATACCAACGCAGGCGGCAGCGCCAGGTTGTCCGGATTGGGAACAGCCAAACCAGTCAGGGGGTTGATGCCTACACCAAAGGTATCAGGTCCTTCGATACCTGGCTCTGGCGGCAGCGAGACCACTTCCGTCGCTGTGGCAGCCTGGGTGGGGGTGGGTGGGAGATCAGTGACGGTGGGAGCAGGTGAAGTGGGGGTTGGCGGTACCTCGCTGGGAGTTTGCGCCTCTTCAGTGGGAAGCGATGCCACTTCTGGTGGATTGGCAGGTTCAGTTGCAGACGCCGTCCCCGCTTTGAGGGGGAGGACGCATCCGCTGAGCATGTTGATGGCAAGGACGAGAATTACAGGAATAGAAAATCTAATTTTCACACCATTTACCTCCGGTATTATTCATTATAATTTTACTTGGAGTTGGGCTGATTCGACTTTACGGTTACTCGACAGAATCGCAAGCAAAAGCCCAACCCTGACAGGGGTTGGGCTGATGGGAATTCAGAACAAACTGAGTTAGTCGATGTATCCCTGCTGACACGGTTCGTAGGTTCCGTTGATTCGCACTTCCCAAATTCCAGGTTGCGTCGTCGACATACGCACAGGATAGGCTTGCCATAGGGCTTGGTTGTCCAATAACAACTGTTTGCCCCGAACCTCAGACAGGTTAAATCCTTGCCAGGGTATGGATTTTTGTCCAACCAACTCCATCGTGCGGCAAGCCAGGCGCGCACCGAGGGCGTCCTGCGCTATTTTGGGTAAGTTACCTTGCTCAAAGCGTCCCACCAGTTCCGGCAAGGCGTCTTCCGACAACCCCGCCAGGTAACTGGCATCCAGTTCCTTGCCTGCCATGGCACGGTTCAGGTTTTGCCGGGCGATGAATTGGTCTACATTCAATGTTGCCAGAGTTGCGCCAAACCCTAGCGCCGCCACCAGAATGGCGAACGCCAGTCGACCAGGTTTGTGCAGCGCCTGTAAGCCAATGACGGTCAACAGCAAGGCACCCAACCAGGGGATGAACACAAAGGTGTAAGTACGCAGTTGAGTCCAACCATAAGCTTGCTCATACAGGATAACCCGCTGGAAGGAGGATACCAGAATAACCAGCACCAACGCCATCAGCACGGATACCATGGCGATGAAGGCATTCTTCTGAACCTTGGACTCGCGCCGGGCAATACTTTGCAGCGCCTGGTACAGTCCAAGGCTGAGCAGCGCAACGATAACCAACTCGGTAAAGCCGCGCACTGCATATTCACTATAGGTGTATCCACTGGCAGTGATGTTGGCTTGACCGCCGAAAAAGTATCGGAACTGGACAGCCACAAAAACCGCGAACAGGAGGTTGACAGCCGTCAGGATGATGCTCGTTTCGGTGAAGCCCAGGAACGGTTTGAAGTGCGCCTGTTCCGGGTCGGGCATGGGTTCATCCCTGGTTGGCAGCACGGCGTGCAGGTAGGCGCCCGTAAAGAGGAATGTCAGCACCAGGATGTAGAACAAGCGGAACAAGTACTCCGACAGGTTCTCGATCTCAAATACCTTGAGGATGTTATTGAGGGCATCGCCAAATATTGGATCTGCGGAGGCGAGCAGTGCACCCAACACCAGCAGGATGGGGATAGTAATCAACAACCCGCGCACCACCGACCAGACTACCTTGCTGCCCCGCTTGGGAGCGT
>DFYN01000011.1:11780-14185 GCA_002383615.1 Anaerolineaceae bacterium UBA4081 | reverse complement strand
ATCTGCCTGACGATTGATGAGCAAGGCATGGCAAAAACAGCTGCGCGAAAATTGGAAATCGCCCGGCGTATTCACGCTTTGGCAGTGGACGAGATTGGTTTGCGCTCGCAAGACCTGGTGTTTGATGCGTTAACCTTCACCCTGGCAACCGGCGAGGACGAGTTCAGCCAGTCTGCCACTGAAACCCTGGAAGGCATCCGCCTGATCAAAGCCCAACTGCCGGGTGTGCTGACGTCGTTGGGTGTGTCCAATGTGTCCTTTGGTTTATCTGCCAGCGCCCGTGAGGTGCTTAACAGCGTCATGCTCTATCACGCCGTCCAGGCTGGTTTGGATATGGCAATTGTCAACCCCGCCCAGGTGATGCCGTATGCAGATATTCCTGCTGAAGCCCGCGAGATCGCTGAAGACCTGATTTTCTTCCGTCGTCCGGATGCTTTAGCGAGGTTGATAAATTATTTTTCCAACCAGGGTGAGACAGCCTCCAAACCAGAGGCTGCGCAGGCTGCCCTGCAGGCGCTGCCCACGGGTGAACGGTTAGCCTGGCGGATTTTGCACCGCCAGAAAGAAGGAGTGGAAGCGGATATTGACGAACTCATCCTGCCCCACCCCACCGCGGAACGCTCTGCCGCCGCTGTGACGGTGTTGAACACCATCCTTTTGCCTGCCATGAAGGATGTGGGCGATAAATTTGGTTCTGGGGAATTAATCCTACCATTTGTGCTGCAATCTGCCGAAGTCATGAAGAAAGCCGTAGCGCATCTGGAAAATTATTTGGAACGGCAGGCGGGCGTGACCAAAGGCACGCTTGTGCTTGCCACAGTTTATGGCGATGTGCATGACATTGGCAAGAACCTGGTTAAAACCATCCTGTCCAATAACGGCTATACCGTTATTGACCTGGGGAAACAAGTACCCGCTGAAACAATCATCGCCAGGGCGGTGGAGGTTGGCGCAGACGCCATCGGCTTGAGCGCGCTACTCGTCAGCACCAGTCGGCAGATGCCCTTGATTGTGAATGAACTGCACCGTCGCGGGCTCAAGTTTCCCGTCCTGATTGGCGGGGCTGCCATCAACCGCCGTTTCGGCAGGCGCATCCTCAAAACCGAAGACGGGGACTGGTATTCAGGCGGGGTTTTCTACTGCAAGGATGCCTTCGAAGCGCTGGGCGTGATGGATGATTTGAACACCAGTGAAAAGAAATCTGCGCTGGTAACCCAAAACAGGCGTGAAGCAGAGGCGGAACTTGCCAATATCACGCCGGTAGAAACCTCAGGAGCATTGCCTGAGCGGTCTGACACCAAACCTGCACCCACCATCCCCTCGCCTTCCACCTGGGGTGTGCGGGTTGTCCGCAGCATGCCGCTGGATGCAGTCCTGCAGCACCTATCCATCAATGAACTATTCCGCCTTTCGTGGGGCGCCAAGAACAGCCGCGGAGCAGAGTGGGATACATTGCGAGCTGAATTTGAAGCCCGCTTGCTGCGTATGCGGCGCGAAGCACAGACTGAAGGTTGGCTAAAACCTCAGGGCGTCTATGGCATCTTCCCGGCGCAAGCGGACGGAAACGACCTGATTGTCTACGACCCTGCAACCCTGGTCAGCGCCCAACCGGTCGAACTGACCCGTTTCTCATTCCCGCGTCAGGCAGACGGCGAGCGTCTTTGCCTGGCGGACTACTTCACCAGCCGCGAGAGCGGCATCATGGACACGGTTGCATTCCAGGTGGTCACCGTTGGTGCAGAAGCCAGCCAACGCTTTGAGACCCTGCAAAACGCGGGTAACTACAGTGAAGCGTATTTCGTGCATGGATTGGCTGTCCAAACGGCGGAGGCTGCCGCCGAATACCTTCACCGCCATATCCGGCGCGAATTGGGTATCCCGGAAGGGCAAGGCAAACGCTATTCCTGGGGCTACCCCGCCATCCCTGAACTGGCAGACCATCAGCGTGTGTTTGACTTACTGCCGGTTGAGCGTGAATTGGGTATGACGCTGACTGCTGCCTTCCAGTTGGTGCCAGAACAATCCACAGCCGCCATCATCATTCACCATCCAGAGGCGAAGTACTTTCACATTGGCGGCACCCGCGTGGATCAGTTGACCCGCAACCAGGGTTAATCTGTATGACTTACACAAATAAAATACAAAGACTGCCATTTGCACTGAAAGAGAGAACCCATGAGCCCATTTCCCCATACCATTCAAACGTTGCTTGATTCTGGTCGACCTCTGGTCGGCGACGGCGCCATGGGAACCATGCTGCACGCGCGGGGGGTTGGCTTTGACCAATGCTTTGATGAACTTAACTTGACCCAGCCCGCCCTGGTGGCAGATATCCACCGCGAATACATCGATGCTGGCGCTCAAATTATTCAGACCAACACCTTTGGCAGCAACGCTTATAAATT
>DFYN01000011.1:11431-11672 GCA_002383615.1 Anaerolineaceae bacterium UBA4081 | reverse complement strand
ACCATGACAGACCTGTTTGAAATTCGCGAAGCCATCAGCGCTTCTCGGAAAGTCGCACCGCACTTGCCGATTATTGCCTCCATGACCTTCACGCGGGATAACCGCACCTTGCTGGGTGACTCACCCGCCAAGGTTGCCCGCTCGCTGCAGGAGTTTGGGGCAGATATCCTGGGTGTGAACTGCTCCGGCGGACCCAACCAAATTCTGACCATCTTAAAGATGATGCGGGCTGCGGTTCCAG
>DFYN01000011.1:10669-11405 GCA_002383615.1 Anaerolineaceae bacterium UBA4081 | reverse complement strand
GGCACAACCCCGCAGCATATAGCAGCCATTGCCAAAGCCGTCCAGAGCACGCCACCAGAGGTTGCCCTGTCGTCCGAAATCACGGCTGGCGCTGAGACGGACGAAGGACCTGCCGATCCGGATTTGCAGCCCACCTTGATGGCGCAAAAACTGGCAGCCGGACGATTTGTGATTGCTGTGGAGATGGACCCTCCGCGTGGCTTGTCCAGCCACAAACTCATCGCGGGAGCATCCCTCATGGCAGAAGCCGGTGCAGACACCATTGATGTGGCGGANNGAAACCGTATTGCATTTCCCGACCCGCGGACGCAACTTGCTGCGCGTGCAGGGCGACCTGCTGGCAGCCCATGCCCTCGGTATCCGCAATGTGTTTGTGGTGATGGGCGACCCGACTGCCATTGGCGACTACCCGGATGCCATGGACAATTACGACCTGGTGCCATCCGGCTTGATCAAACTCATCAAACAGGGATTNNTTTGTGGGTTGTGCGCTTAACTTGACTCCTGATAATCCAGCGGATGAGATTCGTAATTTGCGCCGTAAAGTGCAAGCCGGAGCGGATTTTGTATTAACCCAGCCGATATTTGATGTCGCCTCTGCAACTGCTTTCCTCAAGGGTATTGAAGAAAATGGCGGACCCCTGGGCGTGCCGATCTTGATGGGCGTACTCCCACTGGCAAACCAGCGCCATGCAGCCTTCCTGCATCAAGAGGTGCCAGGTATTTTGATACCTGA
>DFYN01000011.1:0-10604 GCA_002383615.1 Anaerolineaceae bacterium UBA4081 | reverse complement strand
CTTTCAGCCGATTTGATATCGCGGCAGAAATTATTGAACAAATAAGGAAGCAAGAAGTGTTGGCTTAACCAGGGAGGGAATCATGCCAGAAGAGAAAAAGAAAATCGAACGCATCTGGATAGACCCCAAGGCATCTGACAGCGACNNGCCGCCCCTGACCCAGGTGGACAATTTCATCCTGGAGGAAATCTGGACACAAGAGGAACACCGAAAAGGGCGTACACTCTATTCAGATGACGAACCTAGCAACCGAATCACTTCCGTAGAGGGATAAGTTGGCATAATCCATGCTACAATTTAACCAGCCCTTTTTCGGGAGGAATGATGCTGCTGATCATCGACCTGGGTAATACCAACCTGACCCTTGGTTTATATGAAGGCGCTACACTGCTGCGCCACTGGCGCCTGGCAACTGACCATGAACGCATGCCGGATGAGTACGGCTTGCAGTTACAGGGCTTGTTGGATCATGCCCGCTGCAACCCGGCTACCCTGGATGGAATTGTCTTCTCCTCGGTTGTCCCGCAATTGACCGGTCGGGTGGTACAGGCGTGCCGCCAGTACCTGGATGAAGAGCCCTTAGTCGTTACCAGCGCCCTGAAAAACGGGTTGACCATTCGCTACGAACCTCCAACGTCTGTCGGTACTGACCGCATCGCCGATGCGGTGGCGCTCAAAGCCCTGTATGGTGTGCCGGGTATTGTGATTGATTTTGGCACAGCCACCTCGTTCAACGCCGTTTCACGGGAGGGTGAGTATCTGGGCGGCGCGATTATGGCAGGTGTCAATGTGGCTTTGACTGCACTCACCCAGCGGGCTGCCAAACTGGCTCCAGTGGAACTCACCGCACCGCCTTCGCCCATCGGGAGAAATACCGTCCACGCCCTACAGTCTGGGCTGCTCAACGGTTATGCCGCCATGGCTGAAGGCATGGTCAGTCGCTTCAGGTCTGAAATTGGAGCTGACGCCAAAGTCGTGGCGACCGGTGGGCTGGCTGAAACCATTGCACCCCTCACCAAAGTATTTGACGCAGTCGCGCCCTGGCTAACCCTCGATGGGCTGCGCCTGATCTGGGAGATGAACAGACCATGACCCATCCCTTGAAAGACAAAATCGTCCTGCTGGGAGTCACCGGTTCTATTGCCGCCTACAAGGCGGTTGACCTGGCTTCAAAACTAACCCAGTCTGGCGCATTGGTGGATGTCATCCTGACCCCCGCTGCAGAAAAGTTTGTCTCACCGCTCACCTTCCAATCCGTGACCGGACGCAAGACTTACACAGACGCCGACCTGTGGGGCGGCGAAGGTCATGTCACCCATATTGGATTAGGACGGCATGGCGACCTCTTATTGATTGCCCCAGTGACCGCGTCCACACTGGCAAAACTGGCGCATGGTATCGCCGACAACTTACTCACCGTGGCTGCCCTGGCTGCCCACTGCCCGCTGGCTTTAGCGCCAGCCATGGACGCCGGCATGTTTGATCACCCTGCCACACAGGAGAATTTGCATATTTTAGTGGCGCGTAGTGCGCATGTGATTGGACCGGTTGAAGGGCGTATGGCGTCTGGATTGGTAGGCTTGGGACGTTTCATGGAACCTATAGATATTCTGGGCTACGTGCGTTGGTTGATGGGGCAGCAAGAGGGCAGGCTGAAAGGCAAGAAGGTGGTCATTACCGCCGGCGGCACCCAGGAAGCGCTGGATCCAGTCCGTTACCTGACCAACCGTTCTTCCGGCAAGCAAGGCTATGCTATTGCCCAGGCAGCATTGGATGAGGGGGCACAGGTGGTCCTCATCAGCGCGCCGACAGCGCTAACGCCTCCAGCGGGTGCATCACAGATCAATATACGGAGCTCAGCGGAGATGTTGGACGCTGTCCTGCGGGAAAGTGCAGATGCGGATGCGTTGATCATGGCAGCGGCTGTGGCAGATTTCCGCCCAGCCCACACGAGCAAGGAGAAAATCAAGAAAAGCAGCGCCAGTCTAACCCTTGAACTGGAAGCGACTGCTGACATCCTTTATTCAATTGCTGGGATACGCGAAAAGACAGGATATCCAAAACGGGTGGTCGGTTTTGCAGCGGAAACACAGGCGCTGCTCGAAAACGCCGCCGCTAAATTGGCAGCAAAGAAGTTGGACCTGATCGTCGCCAATGATGTCTGCGCCCCCGATGCAGGATTTGAGGTAGACACCAACCGGGTTACATTGCTGTTTGCAGACGGCAGTAATCAGAGTCTGGATTTGATGAGCAAGCAGGACGTTGCAGCGTACCTTATTTCAATTTTGGTGGGATGGCTGTGATTAGCCTCACCCGCGAACGACTATGAGCCGAACGCAAATTCGGTTGTCTTTGCTGATCCTGGCAATCCTGGCTTCACTGATTGTGGCAGTGGCGCTTAACCTGGAACAAGTGGCTGCTTTCCTGAGCGGCACACCTGATCCTCTATCTCTGCCGCCTGTGACCACCCATCCGGAAGCATCCGGTGATCCGTTCCCGCCGACCTGGACCCCCAGCCCAACCACAGCCGCCACGCGTGAACCGCCTGAAGGCAAGCCGACCGAAGGACCAACCCCTACCGATGCCTTGATGGGCGTCTTTAATTTTCCAGATAATGTCAACCCCCTGACCGGATTGGAAGTCAGCGACCCATCCATCCTGAACCGGCGACCGGTCATGATTAAGGTCTCCAATTATCCCCGTTACGGACGACCGCACGCTGGATTGTCCTACGCCGACATTGTGTTTGATTACTACATCGGCTATGGCTATAACCGCTTCCTGGCGGTCTTCTATGGCGAGGATTCACCCATGGTTGGACCCATTCGCTCAGGTCGCCTGGTGGATGCGCAATTGGTCAAACTGTATAACGGCATCCTGGTTTATGGCAACGCTGACCCTCAGGTGGACGTGGTGTTGGTTAATAATCTGGGCGTACGCGCCATGGCAGCTAAAGACACCACTTGTCCACCCGTATGCGGGGATGATACCCATAGCGTGGCAGGCGTATTCGCAGATTCGGCAGGCATCACCCGTTATGCAAATGACAACGGCATCCCAAATAAAAAACCCGATTTGAGAGGGATGCTGTTTGACCCACAAGTTCCGAAGGGTGACACAGGCGGAACCTTCCTTGCAGTCCAATTTGGGATTGAAAATCGGGCTGAATGGCGCTATGACCCTTCGACAAGCACATATTTACGCTGGATTGAAAATGGCGTGGACAACGGCGTTTTTGACATGATTCCACTCGTCGACCGTGTCAATAATGAGCAACTGTCTTTTGCCAATATTATCATCCTGTCTGGAATGTATACGACTTATGCACCAACTTTGCATGATTTTGCTGTCATAGATAACCGCGTGGGGCAGACCGCCCTATTTTTCCGGGACGGCGTCATGACCTTTGGCACCTGGAAAACCTCTCACGAGAACCGTCCCATTCAATTCTTTGACTCCAATGGGTTTGCATACGCTTTAAAACCTGGCAACACCTGGATCGTTTTAGGCAGTCCTGAATCCACAATGGTAGAAACCCGACCCGGTGAATGGGTCTACAAATTTGACATTCCTTTCCCGACGCCAACATTTACACCAGATGTGACCGCCACTCCATCCCCTTGAGAAGTAACTATGCGCATATTAATCATCTCTGACATCCACGCAAATATGCCCGCACTGGAGGCTGTCTTGACGGCAGCAGGTGAAGTGGACGCAACCTATTGTCTGGGTGATATTGTCGGTTATGGACCTGATCCAAATGAGTGCATTGAGCGCTTGAAGTCTGTTCCAAACCTGACCTGCATCATGGGCAACCACGATTCCGCTGCACTCGGTTTAATTGACATTGAGACCTTCAACAAGGAAGCGCGCCAATCCGCCCGCTGGACTCAGAAAATCCTGACTGCGGACTCGCGTTCATTCTTGACCGCCTTACCGGAAACTATCACCTCAGGGAATATCACATTGGCTCATGGCAGCCCGCGCAATCCCATCTGGGAATATGTAATTGATATGCGGATTGCATTAATCAACTTTTCTGCTTACGAAACCCGCTTTTGCTGCATTGGACACAGCCACCTCCCGCTCGCTTTCCTAATGAGCCCAAATGAAAAGACTCTAACCTGGAAATTGCTTTCGCATGATGACCAATTATCCCTTGAAGGTCGTGCTATGATGAATCCAGGCTCTGTGGGTCAACCCCGCGACCATGACCAGCGCGCCGCCTACGCCATTTTTGATAGCGAGGCATTCACCTGGCATGCGTATCGCGTGGAATATGACCTGAAAGCCATCCAAAAACGAATTCGGGCAGCCGGATTGCCAAAGCACCACGCGGACCGGCTGGCAGAAGGTTGGTAGGGTACGGGAACTTTTCAGCCCTTTATCCGTCTTTCCATTAATGGTACCGAACACGCCAAACACCTTCCACAAAGGAAGGTACCTGATCAGATGGAGGAGAAAATGAAAAAGGCATTATTTAGTTTGCTAGTGACTGCTGCCCTTGTAATGTCCGGTTGTGCAACCAAAGCGTCAACGCCGGAATACGGTGTGGTTGAAGCACCCCGCGGTGCTCCCTCATATGATGGCGCTTATAGTGAAGCGCCAGCGCCGATGGCAACATCCATGCCAAGTTTGGAGTACACCCAAAAGGGAATAGAAAACGCGGCTGGCGAAGTCAAACCCATGATCGTCACCAACGCCGATATGTCAATCGTTGTGGTTGACCCCATTGCATCCCAGCAAAGCATTATTGATATGGCAGTCGCCATGGGTGGCTTTGTGGTGAGTTCCAACACTTACCAGTCGGAAACACGGACAGGCATAATTGTGCCGGGCGCGTCCGTGACTGTGCGGGTGCCATCCGAAAAACTCAAAGACCTGATGGCAAAGGTCGAAGCGCTGACCGAAGGGATTGAGAATGGCGTCATCTCCAAGAACGTCTCCGGTTACGACGTCTCCAAAGATTACACCGACCTGTCCTCACGCCTGCGCAACCTGGAAGACGCCGAACAGCAACTGACGAAAATTATGCAGGATGCCAAGACAACCGAAGAAGTCCTGTCAGTTTACTATGAACTGAATAACATCCGCCAGCAAATTGAAGTCATCAAAGGTCAGATGAAATATTATGAAGATGCATCATCTACCTCCTCGTTGGCAGTCAATTTGCAGGCTGAAGAATCCATCGAGCCACTCACTATTGGTGGATGGAAACCTGCAGGAACTGTACGGGATGCCGTGCAGACCCTTCTGGATGCACTCCGCTGGCTGGGCGACGCTGCCA
The DNA here is from genome assembly GCA_002383615.1 of Anaerolineaceae bacterium UBA4081. GTDB lineage: Bacteria > Chloroflexota > Anaerolineae > Anaerolineales > Anaerolineaceae > UBA4081. Next base: position 5,317 of record DFYN01000011.1, on the reverse strand, counting down.
TCTGGGTTGGACTGTTCTGCCTGCCCATCGGTCTTCTGCTAGGTGTGCCTGCCTTCTTCATCATCCGTGGTATTCGCCGCGCAGTGAAGAAATCCAAAGCAACCAAGGATGTTGAGCAGACCCCTGCTGAACCAAAATCGTAANNGATACTGCCCATGAAATCAATCCATTAATACGCAATGTCCAAGCGACCTTTATATTCGATCCTCACCCGAATGGCATACATACCCGCGCCAAGGTCACGCCAATCCGCCAACTCGCCATTGACCCAAACATAAGCAGGCTGCTTGGGCAGAGACAGGATGACCTCTCCCTGGCATTTCCTGGGTAGACTAAATTCTACTTTCACACCTGCATCTGAAGCAATGAACGCGGAGACTTCCTGCCCCTGGGAAATGTGCAGGTCGCTGCCAACATACGCGGGCGCTTCCGCAGGGATGTGCCGAATCGCCATCAAACTGACACCATGCGCTGGAACCATCACCTTCATCTCTGTACCAGGCTGCATCCTTCCAATCTGCCCTGTCCAGAAAGACCGCATCCAAACCTCACCCTCACCTGCTGGCGCTGTGAAGATGGTTGCCTCTGGTTTATCGCCCCAATTAATATGAGCCTCCAACAGCCATCTCCCCAATGACCCCTCTACTGGCAAGCGAAGGACTTTTGGGTGCTCGTGGTCCAATAAATCCGGCACCTGCGCACGTTTGCCAATAACTGGCAAGCAAACCTCTGCCAGCCGCCTGCGCTCGGGGGTGAGTTTTGGCAAGTCATCTGAAAGCAGTAAGGCACCACCCGTCAATGCGATGGTCGTCGTCAGTGTTTGGGTTTCTGCCAAGGTTAAGTCGGTATCTTCGCGCACCAACAGGCAATCCGGGTCGTTAATCCACCACTGGTCGTGTAAATGGGCGCGCGTAACGATATTCTGAATGGCGTTGACGGCTGAGGGAAAATGCGGTTCCTGGTCAAACACCAGGGATATCCCATTGAATTTTGGATACCAGCTGCCGCTGACATCTGCGCCGATGCGCATGGAATCCACCAATCCCAAGACCGAACCCAGAGGTGCCCCGCACCCTAATAGGTAAGTTTCGTTCCCAACCGCTTTCCGAATCGCCTCCATGCCCATCCGCAGCACTTGTGCCCGAGTTCGAGTTGGGTCTGCATAACGTCCGCGCAAAGCTGCCGCGAAGAGGAAATCCAATTTCAGGTATGAGAATCCCCACTCATGGGCTGCCGTTCGTACAACACTGCAGGCATAATCCAGCGCTTCAGGGATGGTCAAATCCAGCCCGCCATTGATGCGAGCCCAGTTGTAGCCGGCTTGCGCAACTCTGCCATGCTTATCCTTGATCAGCCAATCTGTGTGGGTCTTCCACAATACTGATCTAGGATTGACAATAAATGGCGCCAGCCATAACCCCGGAATTTTTCGGGCAGCCTTGATCTCTTTTGCCAGATGGGCAACGCCTTCGGGAAAAGTTGGCAGGAAATTAAACCAATCCCCCACCTGGGTTTCAAAGCCGTCATCAATTTGAACCAGGTCCAGCGGCAGCGTGTCTTGTTGCGCGCATATCGTGGACAAATTATCGCGAACATTCTGCGCGGTGACATGGGTGTAATACATATACCATGAGCACCACCCTACAGGCGCTTTGCGGGGTTCGCCAATTCCATGCGCTTGTGCCACTGCGGAGACATAGCTATCCATTGGAAACGGCTGAGTGCCATCCACTACACCCACCATCGCCCAATCGGTGGTGAAGGTGCCGCCGGGGTAAAGTTGAGCCCGATCGCCATTCGCCCAGACATGCAGCCATGGCACCCCTCCACTCAATACTGCTTCAATGGAACCAAACGCCTCTTTCTGGGACAGAAACCCCGTCAGGATACCCCGCCGGTGAACACGGTCAAAAACAACGGCAAACATATCTGATGCAAATCGACCCTTCTTGGTGGGTTGTGGCGTTTCGGGGTTGAAAATCTGTGGGCTTTGCAATGCGCCCATCCGTGTTTGCCGCATCCGCCCCGTTGCAGGGTAGGCAGCCGTATATGCCCAGGATTGCCATGAGTTGCCGTAGAAACTGGTGTTCACACCAGCCGTTGGCAGCCCCATCATCGCCAGGCTATCCATTTCACCGGTTACGTGCAGTAAATCCACCCGTTCCATTTCCAGATTGTAGTCACTACCATTCACCACACCCGCACGCCAGTACAGGTGATGCGAGTCTGGCAAAGCAGCCACCTGCATCCAAAGCATGATCTGGCTGCCGGTAACGCCCTTCGGCAGTCCGACATCCAACCGGTCTACAACCTCAATCAGGTGGGGATGCTCAAGGTTCAGACGTTGTTTGCCCTGCCAAAGTGAAGCCCGGACGGGTGCGCTGACCAGGGGTGAATACCCAAACGCTGAAAAGGTGACATTAAATGCGCCGTCCTCATCAATGTTGCAGGCAAAGTCGCGGTTATAGACTGTAGTCACTGGCAACTCCCGGAATGATATAAGTGAATAATAGCACAGCCTCGAATTTACTTGAGCCTTCAACACAAAGCTTCTTCACCCCTTTTTCTTACTGCTGACGGCTCTCTGATATAATCAGCCTATGTCCCCCATTGTTGCCATTGATATTGAAACCACCGGTTTGGATTCTGAAAAGGATGCCATTATTGAAATCGCCGCCGTCAAGTTTACCGGTCGGCGTGTGGAAGAGGAATGGTCCTCGCTCATCAACCCCGGGCGTCCCATTCCTCCACAAATCACAGCATTAACCAATATCAACAGCGACATGGTTCGAAATGCGCCTGCGCTGAAATCTGTTGTCCATGAATTGGCGGACTTCGTCGGCGATTTTCCTGTCCTGGGTCATAGTGTTCGCTTCGACTTGAGTTTCCTGCGTAAAGCCCAAATCCTGGGTTTCAACGATGTCATTGACACCTATGAACTGGCTGCCGTATTGATGCCTTCTGCCAGCCGCTATTCGCTGGGGAGCCTTGGGCAGCAGCTGGGCATCCTCATCCCGAATTCCCACCGCGCCCTGGATGATGCCCGCCTGACGCATGCCGTCTTCATGGCGATGTATGAACGCGGGTTGGCGTTGCCCGTTGATATTCTAGAGGAAATCGTCCGTCAGGGTGAACCCCTGGATTGGGATGGCAACTGGTTCTTCCAGCAAGTACTACGAGCGCGGGTCAAGCAACCCCTAGGTCCCAAACCCGGCGGGCAGGCTGATTATGCCGGCATGTTTGGGGGTGTGGTCGATTTTGGTCAACCGCTGACGCCTAAAACCGTCCTGGAACCACTCAACCTAGATGAAGTGGCTGCTGCACTGGAGCCTGGGGGTTCTTTCGACGCCTTCTTCAATCAATACGAATATCGCACCCAACAAGTGGAGATGCTGCGCTCAGTAGCCAACGCTTTCTCCCAAAGTTCACACCTGATGGTTGAGGCTGGGACGGGCACGGGAAAATCATTTGCCTATCTCATCCCGGCTGCCCTGTGGGCGCTCAAAAACAACTCGCGCGTGGTTATTTCAACCCACACCATTACCCTGCAAGACCAACTGATTTCCAAAGACTTACCCAACTTACGGGAAGCGCTGGGCGTTGATTTGCGCTCCGCCATCCTGAAAGGGCGCAGCAATTACCTCTGCCCGCGCCGACTGGATGCCCTGCGCCAGCGTGGTCCGGGCAGCAGCGAAGAAATGCGCCTGCTGGGTAAAGTGCTGGTTTGGTTGAATGAAAATGGTAACGGCGACCGGTCCGAGATCAACCTCGGCTCGCCCATGGAGCGGGATGCGTGGCTGCGAATCTCAGCCGAAGATGAAGGCTGTAAAGCCGAAACATGCCTGGAACGCACCGGCGGCGTCTGTCCGTTTTACAAAGCTCGCATGGCTGCCCAGAGCGCCCACATCCTGGTAGTTAACCATGCCCTTCTTCTAGCAGATGTGGTGACTGGCAGTCGGGTGCTGCCTGAGTATCAGTACCTGGTTGTTGACGAAGCCCACCATCTTGAAGGTGCAACCACCAGCGCGCTCAGTTACCGTTTGTCGGAGATGGACACCGAGCGCATGTTGAAAGAATTGGGAAGCCTATCATCAGGCATCCTGGGACGGTTGATGAATGAGCTGCGCGGTGTTCTGGGTCCCGCCGAATTGGCGGCTTATCAGCAAGCCGTCCAACGACTGACTGACCTGGCATTTAGATTGGACCATGACTTCGGACGCCTGTTTGAGGCGTTTGAGGACTTCATGGCGGATGCGCGAGATAACCAGCCCCTGGGCGCGTACGGGCAGCAATTACGGGTTGTTCCTTCGAGCCGAACCTTGCCAATTTGGGAAGTAGTCGAGATTGGTTGGGACACTGCTGGCGAAACAATGGAGTTGCTCATCAAGTTGTTGACCGAACTGCATGCCACCCTGGCAGATAACATTGAACACGCACCCGAATCCTTAACCGATACGGTTGGCGACTTGGGCAGCTTGCTGCGCCGGTTCGATGAAGCCAAACGCGGCTTGACGGGCTTAATCTCCAAACCGGACGAGAATTATATATACTGGTTGGAAAAACTGCCATCGGGCTACAAATTGGTGATGCAGGTCGCCCCGCTGCAAGTGGGTTCGCTGATGGAAGAGTATTTGTGGCACACCAAGTCCAGTATTGTCCTCACCTCAGCCACGCTTACAACNNCTGGGCTCCCCCTTTGATTATGAAAACGCTGCCTTGCTCTACCTTGTGAATGACATTCCAGAGCCACAAGATGCGTTTGGCTACCAGCGCGCGGTGGATCAGGTGTTGGTTAGCTTAAGTAAAGCCACCGGCGGACGCTTGATGGCGCTCTTTACCTCCTACGCTCAATTGCGTAAAACAAGCGCCGCCATTTCTCAGCCGCTCAGCGAAGCTGGCATTACGGTTTATGAACAGGGATCGGGCGCATCTACCAATACTTTGCTGGAAACTTTCCGCGGCGAAGAAAAAGCTGTCCTGCTCGGAACGCGCGCTTTTTGGGAAGGCGTGGATATTCCCGGAGAAGCCCTTTCAGTGTTAGTGATTGTACGGCTGCCGTTTGATGTGCCCTCCGACCCCATTATCGCTGCCCGCTCAGAGACATTTGACGACCCATTCAGCGAATACAGCATCCCGGAAGCCATCTTGCGCTTCCGACAGGGATTTGGGCGCTTGATCCGTACCCAGAGTGACCGCGGCGTGGTCGTGATTTTAGATAAGCGGGTGATTACAAAGAAGTACGGGCGCATGTTCCTGGATTCACTGCCCGGTTGTACGATCAAGCAAGCCCCGATGGCAGATTTACCAAAATCAGCAG
>DFYN01000119.1:984-3100 GCA_002383615.1 Anaerolineaceae bacterium UBA4081 | reverse complement strand
ACCCACAGGAAGAAAGGTGCACCTGCCAGCGCGGTGATAATGCCCACAGGTAATTCCTGCGGTGCAATCAATGAGCGCGCCAACACATCGGCAAAGAGCAGCAGGGCAGCCCCACCCAGCATGGATAGCGGCAGCAGGATGCGGTAATCCGTACCCCACCACAAACGCATCAGGTGGGGCGTCATCAAGCCCACAAAGCCAATGACGCCGCTGAAGGCAACCGCTGTTGCAGCTGCTAATGAGGCAGCCGCAATGACCAGCCAGCGCACCAGGGCAACCGGCAAGCCCAGTTGGCGGGCTTGTTCATCACCTACCTGCAGCACGTTAAGGGGGTGACCCAGCAACAATAACCCACCCAGGCTGACGGCGGCATACGGCAGCATGGCTAGCACGGGCTGCCAGCCGCCCAGGGTTGAACCACCCAGCAGCCAGACCAATGCCCGGCGCAAATCACCACTGGCGTTGAGCATGAGGAACGAGGTCAGGGCGGTGGCAAACGAACTGACTGCCACACCCGCCAGGATTAACTGGGTGGTTGGCAAGTTGTGCCCGCTGCGCGCCATAAAAACAACCAACAGGACAGTAATCAATGCGCCAATAAAAGCAGCTGCTGGCACAAGATACAACCCAGATAGGTTCAGGTTTGTCCGAATGGTTAATGCAATGACCGCGCCAAGACCTGCGCCGGATGCAATTCCCAACAGGTAGGGGTCAGCCAAAGGGTTGCGGAACAAACCCTGGTAGGCTGCTCCGGAACCAGCCAGAGCTGCGCCGGTCAGCGCTATTAAGACAGTGCGCGCCAGTCGTAACTGGAACAGGATTGTGGCATAGGTGGTGAGGTCAGGAGGGATAGGCTGACCCGAAACCGCTGCGACTACCAGTCGTAAGAAATCTGCCGGGGGGATGACCACGCTGCCCACCAGAGCGCTGAGCAGCAGGGCGATCAGAAGCGCAGCGAGGGTGAGCAACAGTGGTCGGGTCAAGGGTTTCATGGTCAGCCTAAGGTGAGAGGATTACTTAAATAGTTCCGGATGGATGAGTTTTGCCAGGGTTTCCAGACCATCCACCAGGCGCGGACCCGGCAGGCTGACCATATCGTCATCAAAGCCATAGATTTGATTGGTCTGTACAGCAGTCAGGGCATTCCAACCAGGGCGGGCAGCGACCTGCTCGGCAGTCATGCCGTAGGCAGCATCACCGAGCAGGATGATATCGGGGTTGCGAAGAAGCAGGGCTTCAATACTGAGCTGACCATATTGACCATTGAGGTCGGCAGCCGCATTGACGCCGCCCGCTTGTGTGATGAGCGCATCCAGGAAGGTACCGCTACCGGTCGTCCAGGGTTTGGAAGGCTCTGAACCATCCAGTTCATAGAAAACTACCGGGGTGGTCGCCGCATTGGCAACGGCGGTATTGACAGCATCAACGCGTTTACGCAGGCTGGCAACCAGGGTTTCCGCTTCTGTGCTGTGCCCTGTCAATTGTCCAACTATTTTTAAGTTGTTGTACATGCCTTCCAAATCTACCGGATTGGAAAGGTAAAACACGGTAATGCCCAGGTCCTGCAGGGATTGCACCTGGTCAGGTGTGTTGATTTCAGCTGCCAGCACCAGGTCAGGGTTGAGGGCAGTAATGGCTTCAAGGTTGTAACTACCCATTGAACCACCCACAGAAGGAACGGCAAGCGCTTGTTCCGGGTCGTCGGAGAAGTCATCTCGACCGACGACCTGGCTGCCTGCGCCGAGGGCGAACAAGATTTCAGTGTTGGAAGGCGCCAGCGAGACAATCCGTTGGGCAGGGGCTGCCAGGGAAACCGCGCGGTCTAATCCGTCTGTCATTTCGATGGTTTGAGGAACGGGCGCAGGCATCAGGCTGCAGGCAGATGCCAATATGGNNAAACCCCTGTCTCGGTGACAGGGGAGGGGTGAACAGCAGATAAGGTCGCAGTTCCCACCTCCTTTCAGCGAGGGTGTGTGGAACGCCATGCGGGTGGGCGACCTGACTGAGCGCCTTTCGGCGCATCACAGTTGCGCGACAGCACCGGACTTTCACCGGTTTCGCCTGAGAGCCTGTCCTTCCGGGGACGTAGGCACCCTGATGGCATTTATTCAATTGT